>CAIYUC010000181.1 GCA_903929315.1 uncultured Bacteroidales bacterium | reverse complement strand
TCCCCCATCCGGGGGAAGGGAGAATAATTTGCAGGCTCCACACTCACTCTCACACCCAAACTCACACCTTATTCCCCACCCGGGGGAAGGGAGAATAATTTGCAGGCTCCACACTCACTCTCACACCCAAACTCACACCTTATTCCCCACTCGGGGGAAGGGAGTAAGCAAGGTGGTTAGTTTCTTTTTGAAAACCTTTTAATTTCACTTAGAATCAAATCCAGGACAAGGCCAATATTTGTTTTTACCTGTTCGTTCTCAAACCGGATTACTTTTATCCCAAACCTCTTTAGAATATCTGTTCGTTCTTTATCTCGTTCTTTTTGATAAGCATCATTGTGAACTGAGCCATCTAATTCTATTGCAAGCATTGCCTCAAAACAGAAAAAATCAACAACTACTTCATTAATGGGATGCTGGCGCCGGAATCGATATCCCATCAATTTCCGGTTTCTTATTTGTTTCCATAAATTTTTTTCTGCTTCTGTTGTTGAATGTCTTAATTCTGATGCAATCCTTAACAGTTTCGGTTTTGCACCAAAATAGAATGGATATTCCTCCCTGCCACTAAGTTTAGCCATCTTAAACTCTCAAAAAGCAAATATAAAAATAATTCAAAAGTTCCACCCTCCCCCGGGTGGGGGAGGGTCAGGGGTGGGGGCTGATGTGGATCAGGGAGGATTCGTGGAACGGGCCACAGGTGGGAAAGGTGATAAAGGTGACAAAGGCGACGCCGGCGGACCGGGACTGACCTGGAGAGGGATCTGGGCCATAGGAATTCAATATCATACTGGTGATGTTGTTTACCGGAACGGATCATCTTTTGTTGCTTTACAAGATAATATCGGAAGTGAACCTACAGGTTTTAATTCAGTTTGGAGTTTCCTTGCCGAGCGTGGTCAGGACGGTCAGGATGGTATTGGCGAGGGAGGTGGGTGGACATACAGTTCTCCTTACTCAGGTAATGATAATCAGGAATTGGGATTGGCAATAAAAGATATGGATGCATCCAGGATCGATCCTAATTGCCATTATTTCGTTTCACAGCTCATTGCAGGATTACAACAGCCAGACGGTAAGTATCAATATGTGGTCAAGATCCATTTCATCAACCCAGGAATTGCCAATGTAGCTGGAGGGAATCCATTCCTTGAGTATTCGGCTTTATTATCTCAGCGTATGACTGGATTGGCTTATCTCAACTTGTCCAGCACAAATCCTAATGTGTGGGGTCATATGAGTATTGATTTTTCAAAACTGGAAGCTGGTGGGGTATATCAGAACGATACTTTTGTTGCCGGGGCGCTCTTTGGTATAGTTGTTCCGGGTACCAGTGTGAGTTCCGGCAGTGGAACCGGTATTGTAACTGCATCAATACCTAATTTGAATAAAGATAGCGGTGATGCCTTGACGGTGGATGGAAGTTCCAAGACGTATATCTTCAACGACGAGACCCAGATGGTTGAAATCTATATTGCGGAAGATGTAAAAGGTGAATTCACTATCATAAACCTGAGCTCTTCATATAATTTCAACTTATCAGCCATGGGAGAAAAACAAATCAACGGCAAGGATGTAATAGCCGTCAGTCCGGGAAATTTTGTGACTGTCATTCCGAATTTAGATTCCTTTGCAGCGATAGGTGTTATAGTCCTTGATGTATGATCCCGATAACCCAAATAGAACTTGACCAGCTTTGTGTCGAATCACAGTATGCCTTAATGGTGCTGATCGATGATTTTATTGATATGTACCAGCGATCGGATATCTTCCTTAAACGTCGCGCTGTACAACTCCTGGATCTAAACTGTCTTATGCGGAGCATTCAGGATTACAACCTGGCCAGCTGGACTGATCTCACCCAAGACGATATTGAACTGATCAAGGAGAAGATTGTCTATAATTCTGAGTGGCGAGACTGATGCTATTTGGGTAGAAAAAAAAGAGGGCAGTTTTCTCAGCCGATTTGCCCTGCATTACACTTAGTTTTTTTATTCTATTTTTTTTATCTCTTTTAATGGGTAAAATCCGCAAAAATTTGATTAATATGAAGATAACCTGTTTTGCCTTTATAAGTTACCTTATAATAATTATTTGTACTTTTTTCAACTATTTTAATCTTTTGCGGCCAATATGTGAATGGATCTATAAATGCTAAACTTTTTGAATTATCATCTGGAGAAGACCTTAAATTTGAAGGAATTAAGACATAAACATTTTCATTTGAAGGATTATAAAATGATGCAAAATCAATATAGTAGGAAGTAGAGTTTATTGAAGTATTGTTAAAATTGATAATTGTTAAGGAATTAGTTGCTGGATCAAGTTGAATTTTTCCTAATTTAGAAATCACAGATTGTCCCAATAGTAAAGGAGCGGATAATTGATGGACAACTGATGCTTCCACATTTTGGAATTTAAACCCTGCAAATTCAATCTCACGTAATATTATTTTTGTATTCTCAGTAATTTCTCCATTAGCGAGTTGAGAATAAGAAATGCCAATGATATCAGTTTCTTTCAAATAATCATTCTTTAACATAAAAATTGCTTCTGTTAGAGAAATTTGAACATCGCTTGCACCTGTGTCAAAAAAGAATTTAAGTTTTAAACCATTGACAGTGCAAGGAACGACATTTACATTCCCACTTTTTTCCATATAAATTGTCGTTTGAGCGCTTAATTGTTGGGTTAGAATAAAAATCATTAAAAGCGCGATTGTGAATAAACCTTCTTTTTTCATTCTGAATTTGTTTATAGTTTTATTAATAAAAATGTACACAATTGTTCTCTTTCTTAATAAATTAAAATAGTTTGAAAGAATTTATCATACTTAAAGAATTACTTTTGGTTCTCTCGAAATTTTCTTCAAGGCCAGTAATTGTAATTGTATATAAAATTCCACCTTTTAAGAATTCATAAACAAGATTTTTTAAATTATAACCATTGATTGAAAATACACATACAAATTCTTTACCTCTTTCGCCATTTATTAAAATACTTCTTTCAGAAATAAACCTAATATTTGTTGATGACTGTCTTGCTTTCAAATTCATTTTATCCATTGTAATATCATCTACGGTACCACCAAAATTGCTTGTTATGACTACATTGATATTATAGTAAATTTTAGGGTCTTGAGTCATAAACACGCAGTTTGAAGCCAAATTATAATTTCTTTCCCAATCTCCAGGATATTGAATGGAGAAACTATAATCTGAATTAGTATACGTTATAAAACCATTGGTTTGTGAATTTACTGTCAGATTTAAAATAATCCCAATGTTTATTAACATCAGTTGTATCCAAAATCTTTTTGATCTTCTTTCCATAATACACCCTTTCTTCACTGACATACCCCGCATGAACCGGCTGATGGTTTGTGTGTCATTTTTATCCAGTGTTTTTAAAATCTTCTCTAATATTATTATCCGAAATTCCATTTTCTTCAAACCATTGACCTATTGTTTGTTGTAAATTTCTTGCATAGGCTTTTAACTTTCCCCATGATAAATATGCAACTGCATTTCCCTCAATTAATGATCCCTTCTTTGTTGAAGTAGGGACGGTTTTGCCATTAAATATTTTTGTCTTAATAAGAACAAATTCTTGTAAGTCATTATCCGGATCTTCATCATCAATATAAAAACATTGAGTATTATAAAAATTTAAAAGCTCATCTGCAATTTTTCTGGGTGTTAGTGGATGATCAATATATTTTTTAACATCGAGAATCTGATTTGATTCAGAATCAAAGAGAATACGTTCATCTCTATAATTTAAATTTGATCCGCCCGGTTCTATTTCATCATAATTCCCAAGTTCAATAGCGGTGTTGTCGCCCTTCCGCGCGCCGGTGTACTCAAGCCCGGCGGTTACATAATCACCGAACATCCTGGAAATATGCGCCTGGTAAAGCCGGTCGAAAGTTTCTCCATAACTCTGGTGCCAGTCTTCCGGGCCCCATTCGTTCTGGCTGTAGCGCAACCTGAAATCGTACGGTTTA
>CAIYUC010000180.1 GCA_903929315.1 uncultured Bacteroidales bacterium | reverse complement strand
GCATTTCGGTGACATATAGTAGTGCCACCATATATGGTGGCACTACCCCATTTTACCAATGGAAGGTCAATGGTGTCAATGCCGGGACAAATTCATCCACATACACATACAATCCGGTATCCGGTGACCAAATCATATGCATCCTGACATCAAATGTTGTCTGCCCCATTGGAAACCCTGCAACATCCAATACGATCATCATGAATGTCGCCACTTCACCCATTGTAACCTTCACCCTTTGCAACGATTCAATCACTACCACTAATGCACAACCCTTTAAATTAAAAGGTGGCATTCCACTCGGAGGAACATATTCAGGTCAGGGGGTCACAGGCGGGATTTTTCATCCTGCCATTGCAGGAGTTGGTACAAAAATAATCACCTATACCTATACCAATTCTGCCCTTTGTTCTGCCAGCTCTTCTTTACAATTCGTAATTCGTAATCCGTCATTCGTAATCTGTAGTTCAGATCTGACTGACCCGCGAGATAACAAAGTCTATCCCACAGTTCAGATCGGATCCCAATGCTGGCTTGCAGAAGACCTGAATTACGGAATGGAAATACCAGAAAACATGGATCAGAGAGACAACTGTATACCTGAGAAATATCACAATCCAGCATCCAGCATCCAGCATCCAGCATCTGTTTACCAGTGGGACGAAATAATGCAATATGATGTCTCACCCGGATTACAAGGATTATGTCCGCCGGAATGGCATATTCCTTCAGAAGCTGACTGGAATTCACTTTTTGCAAATTACATCAGCAATGCCTTTGCAGCAAGTCCGCTGAAGTATTCAGGATTTTCAGGCTTTAATGCTACTCTTTATGGTGCAAGACACCTTAACAAAACCTGGGATTATCAGGGGTTTGCAACATTCTCCTGGTCTTCAACTGCACATGGTACAACGAAGGCATGGGCGCATGGGATGAATGATGCTGATCCCTCAGTTTCGTTGTATCCGGCATTTAGGAGTAATGTTTTCTCGGTTCGTTGTCTCAAGGATCAGTAGCGAAATGGCGAAGTAGTGAAATAGCGAAAAATAATGAATTTCGCTATTTCGCATTTTCGCTACTTCGCTATTTATTTATCATTGATCACTATTCGATATTCATTTCCCACCTCACCAGGTCACCATTTCACCAGTTTATGTCAAGGATCGGGTATTCAGGCTTTTCGGGTAAGTACCCAAAAATTTCGTAAACTTGCAATTCAAAGCAGGTTAAATGAAATATATTAAACTGTATCTTTTACTGTTAATCTCAGTTGTGATAAACACCTCCTGTGGCAGGAAGATCCATGAACATGTCACATCAGCAAATCAGGAAAACATTGGGATGCTGTCGGATTCTATTAATATCCTTGATTCACTTGTTAATGCAATCAAGATATCAAACAACCGAATGGCTCATTATTATGCAAACAGGGCAATTGGCCTGGCAATAGCTCTTAATTCCCAGGAAGCGCTTGCAAGAGCGCTGTTATTGACAGGTGTTGCCTATAAAAACTTTTCTGATGATTCCAGTTTTATCTATTATTCAAGAGCTTATAACATTGCCAATAAGTATAATCTGGAGAAAATTAAACCGAAGATATATTACAATCTGGCAATGATTTATTATTCCGCATCTGATTCAAAAAAATCTATGTTGTATCTGGATTCTTCGATCAATGTCGCACAAAAGGTTAAAGATTGGGTATGGATGTCAAATTCATACAATGCACTTGGGAATTTAAAATCTGACTTGCTGGATAGTTCTGATGCCAGGTCATTTTTTGATTCATCATTCAGAATTGCTGAAAGGCATTCGCTTCAAAAGCAACTGGGAATAGCTATGGCCAGTCTGTCAAGATTTGAAAAAGATCAGGATGAAGCCGGAAGAATGCAGAAACAAGCCATTGCAACCTTGCAGAAGCATCCCGGCAATGAAGAAGAGACAGCATTAATCCTGATAAATCTGGGAACACAAAATTCAAATGCAGATTCATCTATAAAATATTATCAAACTGCCATAAAACTGGCCAAATTGGCAAATTCAACCGGGGTTGAAATAGCATCCTACAATAACCTGGCTTATAGTTTCATGGATAAATCGGATTTAGTGAGCGCAGATAAATGTCTTATTTTAAATGCAATTCCGCTTGCTTTGAAAAATGAGAATCAGGATTGGCTCTCTACTTTATATGACAGCTATTCCGAGGTTCTGTTTGCTGAACATAAAACCGGGCAGGCGCTTATCTATGAGCGAAAAGCGCTTAATTCCCGGATGAAGGCTGACAAAAAGCAGGCAGCGGGACAGGTAAGGCTGCTCGCGTCCCTGCTGAATGTTAAAAACCGGGAACTGGTAATCCAGGAAAAAGAAAGGGAGCTTCAACAAAAGGAAAACAAAATTCATCTTATGAATTTCTGGTTTTCTGTTGCTTTTATAGTGCTCTTGCTTATAGTATTTTTAATTGTATGGAAACTCCAGAGGAATAAGATCAGATTCCATAAAGAACTCCTCGAATCAGCAAAAAGATTAATAACATTCGAAGAAACCATAAAAGGGCGGGTATCCATGGAACTTCATGACCTGATTGGTCCGTTTCATGCAGCAATGCTGGAATATTTTGAAGAAGCGCAGATCAATAATAAAAGTATTGAACAGGGACTTAAAAATAAATTGATCACAATGACAACGAGTCTCAGGCAGATATCGCATCGAATGCAATATCGGTTGGTTGAGCAGTTTACTATAAGTGAACTTGTGAGAGATTGGTGCAAAGCTTTGAACAAAACCTCCTCTATCCCTATAAATTATTATATAAGTAAAGAAGATTTTTCTCTATCCAAAGAAGAAACATTACACATTTATAGAATTGTACAGGAATTGCTGACAAATGGCATCAAGTATGTGACTTTCGGGGAGATTAATCTCAGTCTTTCAGAAGAACGGAGCAGGTTGTTCATTTTATATAAGGATACCGGGCCAGGGTTTGATACACAAAAAATTAAACAAGGACTGGGCATTCAAAATATATTTGAAAGGGCGAAAATTATTCATGGAACAGCGGTTTTAAATAGTTCTCCCGGTAAAGGAACCAGATGGAATATTACTATTCCGATCACTCATACCGGGAAAGTGAGTTCTTCAAAAACAAACACATGATAAAATTATTTGTAATAGAGGATCAATATTCAATAATAGTAGCCAGTTTACGATATTATTTCAGACCAAAGCGCGACGAAATAGAGATATCAGGATATTCTGCAACAGTTGAGGAAGCCATTATAAATGCTGATCCGGCAAATTTTGATTTATTTATTCTTGACCTCTATATCCCCGGTTCTTTGCCTGTTGATAATATCCGGAAACTAAAAGATCATTTTCCGGGCAAACCGATTGCAATATATACCGGTGAAAAATCTCCTTTGTGGCAAAAGAAAATGATCGATGAGGGAGCCCTGACTTATATTACTAAATATGCAACGCGTGAAGAGTTGAAGCTTGCTATTCAAAAAGCAGTAAAGGGAGAGGTATTCATTTTTGGTATGAAGGAATCATCTGAAGATAATTCCCATGAGAATCAAAACATCTCCGAAAAGGGAACCATTACACCAGTCCAGAAGGAAATTCTCAGTTTACTTTATGAGGGCTTGTATCATAAAGAAATAGCACAGCGCCTCGGCATCAGCCGGTCCATGGTAGAAAAAATCCTAAAAGAGCTTCGCAAGTCTTTTCATAAAAATACTAATATGGAACTTGTTAAACATTTCTTTGGGACAGGTTCATTTTAATCAAAATATGCCCTCCACGGTTTTTACCATCATTAATATTATTCAGATTTACGACTCAGATCAGAAAATCCGTCTGATTTTAACATCCGGGTAACCCGATGGGTAACCCGATGGGTGTTCATTTGATTTTTTTATATCATTGATTATTAAGCCTCTGACTTTTTATACATGTCAAATCATTACACATATGTGTAATGATTTGGTAGACAAAATAGACCACCCAATACACATATGTCTTCACTACATTTAGCCCAATAAATTATTCATTCAATATTCATTTAAAATTTATTAGCCATGAAAAAGATTCTTTGTAT
>CAIYUC010000179.1 GCA_903929315.1 uncultured Bacteroidales bacterium | reverse complement strand
CTGAACCACAATGAACACCAAGATTGCACAAAGCACACAAAGAAGGAAAAATTATCATCTGCCATACTTATTAGACAGCCCCCCGGGAGGTGAGGCGGAGTAAAATTACAAAAATCCAGACTATTTGGAATTTTTAATTTTAAAAATTTTATGATCTATCTCTATATTACTGAATATCTTCCTTACCCGTTCTTCCTGTGTATCTGTAATAAACACTTGGCCAAAGCTATTTTCACTGACGAGTTTTATCAATTGTTCAACTCTCAGATCATCAAGTTTGTCAAAAATATCATCCAGCAACAGAACCGGTTTATAACCCTTGATGTTTCGTGTATAATCAAATTGTGCAAGCCGGATGGCAATTACAAATGATTTTTGTTGCCCCTGAGATCCGAACTTTTTTATCGGATATCCTGAGATCTGAAAATCAAGATCATCTTTATGAGTACCAATAGTAGTAAATTGTGCCACTCTGTCGCGGGAAAGAGCCTTCGATAATTGAATTCCAAATTCATTGCCATGAAGCTGTGATTGGTATATAATATCTACCACTTCATCCCCGCAGGTGATAAAACTGAAGTAATGCCGGAATATTGAAATGAACCTCTCAAGAAAACTTTTTCGTTTTTCAAAGATGACATTTCCATGCCGGATCAATTGTTCATCCCAGATCTCCAGTGAAGTTGCATCAAAATAATTGCTTTCCGAAAATGATCTTAGCAAGGCATTCCTTTGAAACAGCGCTTTTTGGTAACTGATTAGGTCATCAAGGTAAATCTTGTCAAACTGGGAAATGACACTGTCAATATATTTTCTTCGTATCTCGCTGCCATCATTGATAAGGTCACGATCATAGGGTGAGATCATTACGAGGGGGATATTTCCAATATGATCTGCAAGACGGTCATATTCCTTTTTATTCATTAAAAACTTCTTCCTGTGATTTCTTTTCTGGATGCACTCTGCCAGTTCGGGAGTTTCATCATTTCTCATATAGGTTCCGTGAATGGCGAAAAAATCCTCACCGTGCCGGATATTCTGAGAATCGACAGGATTGAAATAACTTTTGCAAAATGATAAATAATGGATCGCATCGAGAAGGTTTGTTTTACCGGTTCCATTATTCCCGATAAAGCAATTAATCTTGTCGGAAAAGATAAATTCCACCTCCGGGTAATTCTTAAAATTGGTCAATGCCAGTTTCTTCAGGTACATTTTAACCGCTGATTTTTCTGATTTCTTCCCCTATTTCTTCAATCAACCACATCGGGGTAGAGGTAGCCCCACACACTCCGACATTCATCCGGACTTCAAACCATTCTTTCTGCAGTTCATTCTTACCGGAAACGAGGTAAGTTGCCGGATTTACCGATTTACATACTTCAAACAGGTACATCCCGTTTGAACTTTGCCGCCCACTCACGAATATGACAACATCAAACCGTGGAGCAAAATCCTTCAGTGCGCCGGACCGGTTAGCCACCTGCCTGCAGATAGTGTCTTTCCAGACAAAATCCGGTTTTTCTTCAGGGTTTTCCATCCTCATTCGTTCATTGATCGTGGCAACAATCTGATGAAATTCTTCAAGGTTCATGGTGGTTTGTGCATAGAACCGAACGGGGATGCGAGAATCTATTTTATCGACCTCTTTTTTGTCACTGATGATAATCGCTTTACCATTGGTTTGGCCTTTGAGGCCATTGACTTCGGGATGACCTTTTTTACCATAAATAACGAGCTGTCCGTTTTTTTCTTGCATGTCCAAAAATGCCTGCCGGATCTCATTCTGCAAATTCAAAACGATCGGGCAGGAAGCATCGATCAGGGTGATGTTGTTTTTGAGAGCAATTTGATAGGTTTCAGGAGGTTCTCCATGGGCTCTTATCAAAACCTTGCAATCAGTAAGGTTCTTGAAATCATTAAACCCGATAATGACCAGGCCCAGATCCTTTAGCCGGTCCACTTCCATATTATTATGGACAATATCACCAAGGCAATAGAGTTTCCCGTCTTCCTTCAACTCCCTTTCGGCAACTTCAATTGCATACACAATCCCAAAGCAAAAACCGGAATGAGGATCGATGGTGATATTCATAACTCATGCTTAACCAAGCAAAGGTAACGTTTTTAGTGATTAGGCAGGATAAACTGGTGAAGTAGTGAAATCGCGAAGTAGCGAAATAGCGAAATAGCGAAAAAATTAAATCGAGTATCGAGTATTTAACATCGAGTATCCGCTATTTAATTCCCCGGATCTTTCTTCTTTGTAAATTCTCCCAGGTTTACTGCAACTGTAAAATAGTTGGGATTTATCGGTCCGGCCATATAGGTTTCGCGTGTATAACCGATGGTAAACATCTTGACATGAAGGCCAAATCCGAAAGATATGCCGGCTATGCCGGCGCGATCAGGGGGTTGTAGTTCCTGGCGTGTTTCATAATTATAACCGATGCGAAGGGCTAAAACTTTGGCGATGGTCAACTCACCGCCAAACACAATATGCCGCATCAAGTTATCTGCAAATTTATTGATTCCGCTTTTTGATTTGACCGCTCCTGTGATAGGGTCTTTTTGATTTCCGGGCGCATTTGGATCAAAGTAGGTAAGATCCCATCTCTCAAGATGGTTGAAAAGTAAGGAGAAGCGAAGAGGGATGTGTGTTAATCCCTGCGATAAACCGATCTGTAACTGGAAAGGAATGGGTTGATAGTCACCAGCGATGTAAGGAACGAGTTGCGAACCGATATTCCTTGCCAGCAAGGAAGCAGTAAAGAGGTTATCCCTGGAAGTATAAGTACCTGCCGCGTCAACAGCAATGCCCAGAGAACGATAAGTATCATAGGCAGAATAGATCACCTTGGCGTTGGCGCCTATTGAAAAATGAGGGCTCAATTGCCGGCCCCAGCCTATGGTCAATGCAAAATCATTAGCTGTAAAATTTCCTGAAGTAACGCCTGCCTCATCAGCCCTCGTGAATTGGCCATAATTGATAAATTGAAGTGTACCGGCAAAACTTCCTACTTTGTTAAACGTCCTGGAATACATTAGATAACCGTATCCCATACCAGCAAAATTGGAAAAAGTCAGGGCAAGGTTATTGTTCAATTCAGGAGATATCAATGAAGGGTTTGGCAGCGCCAAAGTGATATCGTCATCCTTGATGGCAAGGAAATTCCCGCCTAATCCTGCAATTCTTGCAGAATTGATGGAATAAAGCAATTTATAGGTTCCAAGACCTCCGATTTGACCAAACAGAGCTGGCACTTTTAGTCCGGATAAGGTAATTAAAACCAGGAAAATTCGTAGAAACTTATACACAATCAATGTGGGTTTTATTTAGAAAACGACAGGATTTAAAAAATATTATTAATAATTAAATATTCCAGGATAAATCAATCTTTTCAAAAAGTCTATGTCATAAGACCCCTCCCTGTTTTCCTTATCCTGCCTTCGGAATGTAATTCTTCGACAAGCTTGTCAAGAATTCCGTTTATGAATAACTTGCTTTTGGGTGTACTAAATAATTTAGAGATCTCAATGTATTCATTAAGTGTAACCTTGATTGGTATTGTCGGGAAACAGATCAATTCTGTCAATGCCATTTTGATCATAATAATGTCTGTCAATGCGATACGGTCTAACTCCCAGTTCCGGGTTTTTGCTTCGATGAGCTTATTGTAATCTTCACCTCCGGAAATGGTATTCCTGAAAAGGTCAACCATGAATTTCCTGTCCTCTGCGGGATCGTCTTCTTCAACCTCCTTATTGAAAAGATTGGTAAATGAATCATCTTCAGGGAAATTTTCTGTCAGCAGTTTGATCGTTTTCAGGAGCAACAATCCGACTGAATGATAATCATCCGTCCAGAAGATGCTTCGTTCTTCACAGAAAAACTGTAATTCACCGGATCTGACAATAAATTTTTTGATCAGGCGATAAAGTTTTTCACGATCTTCCTGGTAAGAGTTGATACCCGAATTCAGATATTCTTTCAAATCCTTACTATTCCTCATCTTCTGGTAAACTTTCCTCACCATTTCCTGTTCCTCTGTCCAGGAAATTTTATATCGCTTAATCTGAGCCTGAAGATCTTTATTTTCCCGGATCTGCCTGATTACAAGATTATTTATAAATTTCAAACTGGGGTTCAGCTCTTCTTCGGTAGGATAAAATTTATGTTTTGCATCTTCCATTTTTATTTGGTAGAAGTTCATTACTTCCAATAAAAAGGAAAACTGAAGAAAATAAAGCTCATATATTCTATCAATGCTTTGCAGAAGGTTTTTTTCTGCTACTTCAGGACGTGTTTCCCCGCCAAGAAACCAACCATAAAGAGTTTGGAATACTTTTATTCTGAAATACCTTCTACCCAGCATATTTATGATATGAAAAAGAACACCAAGGATGCTTTTGAAAAAACTGACTGCAAAACTAATGATTTATTTGATGATTTTTTTTCCGGACTTTATGAAATAAACTTTGGGTTTCAAATAATATTTTTATTTTTGCGTTGTCTGAAGGAATAAGAAAATTTAATTAATCAGGAGATAAAATGGAAGATATAGAAAGTAAGGACAGGGACAGAGAACGGGAAGAAATTTTTTCACGTACGGTTCGGGCCGGGAAAAGGACTTATTTTTTTGATGTAAAATCCACCATTGCAGATGAATTTTACCTTACCATCACGGAGAGCAAACGGCGTTTCAACAATGAACAGGGAAAGTTTTTTTATGAGAAGCACAAACTTTTTCTCTATAAAGAAGATTTTGAGAAATTCAACAATGGTTTGAGCGATGCTATCGTATTTATACAAACCGGAAAAGCGCCTGACAGACCTTTGTCAGAAAGTGAAGAAGCGGAAACACCGATTAACCTTGAAATTAATGAAAAACATACCGACATTTCTTTCGAGGATCTCACCTCTGAGCCCGACGATAAATAGAATTCCCCCTGTTTTTCTTTTGGAATGCAGAATGCAGAAGAGATGCAGGTATTAAGAATTCAAATATTCAGAACTTAGATTAGATAGCCTTCAATTATTTAATTCCTGCATTCAGCTTTCCTGCATTGTGCATTTCTGAATTCTATCTCTTTGTCACTTTGTGACTAATCTACAGCCTTGATTTTTCAAAACTTTTCAACAATTTTTTACCACTGGCTTTTAAAATGTAATTTTGTGAAAATTGGTAAAATGCATTCAAATTTATTATGGGGAAAGTTATAGCCATTGCAAATCAGAAAGGAGGCGTCGGTAAAACGACTTCTGCCATTAATCTGGCAGCAGGGTTAGCTGTACTTGAAAATAAAACCCTGATCATAGATGCTGATCCCCAGGCAAATGCCACTTCCGGTGTGGGATTTGATCCACGAAGTATTAAAACCAGTATTTATGAATGCATTATCGATGATGTGGAACCTAAGAATATTATACTGAATACCACAACTCCTTTTCTTGATCTTCTGCCAGCGCATATTGATCTCGTGGGAGCGGAAGTTGAGATGATCAATCTTCCGAACCGGGAAAAAATGATGCGTAAGGTGGTAAGCAAAATAAAGGAAGATTATGACTTCATCGTTATTGATTGTTCTCCTTCTTTGGGATTGATCACAATCAATGTTCTTACATGTGCAGATTCGGTCATTATCCCGGTGCAGTGCGAGTATTTTGCATTGGAAGGTCTTGGAAAGCTTCTCAATACAATAAAGATTGTTCAGTCTCGTCTTAATCCCGGTCTTGACATTGAAGGAATCCTGCTTACGATGTATGATAACAGGTTGAATCTTTCAAAACAGGTAGCTGACGAAGTGAAAACTCATTTTCAGCAGATGGTGTTCGAAACCATTATCAACCGTAATACGAAATTGGGCGAAGCACCCAGTTTTGGTCAAACGATCATGATGCACGATATTAACAGTTCAGGAGCTATCAATTACCTGAACCTTGCCAGGGAGATCCTACAAAAAAATGATCTGACCCGGATAAAAAATTCCGCAAAACAAATCAATATATAAGATGCAGGGAAAAAAGAAGGCATTAGGCAGGGGCTTGAGCGCTATCCTCGAAAGTCCGGAAACCGATATTACCTCAAAGGATATTTCAGGTGAATACGTGGCAGGTGCCGTTGCTCAAATTCCTATTGATCAAATTGAATCAAATCCGTTTCAACCGCGCACACAATTTGATGAGACAGAGCTTGCAGAACTTGCTATCTCAATTCAAAGCCAAGGTATTATTCAACCTGTTACAGTGCGTAAGATGGGATATGACCGATACCAGATCATCGCCGGAGAACGAAGGTTGAAAGCATCAAAGGTTGCCGGGATTTCTGAGATTCCTGCCTATATCCGGGTAGCAAATGATGAGCAAATGCTCGAGATGGCCCTTGTGGAGAACATTCACCGTTCGGATCTGAACCCACTCGAAATTGCGATCAGCTTTCACCGCCTGATCGAAGAATGCAAGATCAGGCAGGAAGAACTGAGCCATAAAGTGGGAAAGGACCGGTCTACAGTATCCAATTATATCCGCCTTCTTCAATTGCCCACCCAAATCCAGCTTGCAATCAGGGATAATGCCATTTCAATGGGCCATGCAAGGGCATTGATCACTATTGAGAATGAAGAAAACCAACTTTTGATACTTCACCGTATCATTGAAAAGAAATTGTCGGTAAGGCAAGTGGAAGAAATTGTCCGCCGTCTTGCAGAAGAACAACCCTTGAAAAAAAGAAGCAGGAATACCATTCTTCCTTTTAAATTCGAGAGGGTAAAAGATTCTCTCAATAAAAAACTCAACACAAATGTCGAATTAAAAATCAATACTAAAGGTAGTGGCAGCATTATTATCCCATTCCGGTCAGATGAGGAATTCGATACAATAGTTTCAAAGTTAGAATCTTAACTTAAAAAATTTGGAAGTTGTCTGTACCAAAAATATTCGTGATCCTTATCTTTTTCTTTCTTATCAATGAGGGTAATGGTCAGACAACTAAATCAAGCCTGAGTTTTTCAGTTCCTGATTCAATAATGGAAAAGAAACATTCTCCGACTAAAGCTACAATAATGTCTGCATTATTGCCTGGGCTGGGACAAATCTATAATAAGAGATACTGGAAGGTGCCTATCATTTATGCAGGATTTGGTATTCTGACCTATTTTATTATTACAAATGCTCAGGAATATAATATCTACAAAGGGGCATATACCGAGAAAGTTGACAGCATCTTTAATGGAAAATACCCGGACCTTGTCAGTAAATACACAGCAACAGATCTTCTTGCAGGGAGGGAATATTACCGGAGAAACCTCGAAATCAGCTGCTTGTTTACAGGTGTATTTTATATTTTAAATATTCTTGATGCCGTAGTGGATGCTCATTTATTCACATACAATATCAACCAGGATCTATCCCTGAAGGTAGAGCCTGTCTTAATGGGACCTGTTTACAATCAAAGGGGTTCATCGGGAATTAAATTATGTTTAAAATTTTGAATTCGTCCAAATAACAGGAAATTATGAAGATTGCTTTGTTGGGATACGGTAAAATGGGACATGAAATTGAACGGATATGTGCAAAGATGGATCATGAGATCATCCTGATCATTGATTCTGAAGATGATTGGGGGAAATCCGGATCAAGATTAAAGGAAGCGGATATAGCCATTGATTTTTCTGTCCCTGACCAGGTTGTAAAAAATATCTATCGCTGTTTTGATGCCAGTGTCCCGGTTGTCGTTGGTACTACGGGTTGGTACAATGAAACAGAGGAAGTAAAAAATGTCTGTTACGAACGGGGGCAAAGTCTTTGCTATTCAACGAACTTTAGTATCGGGTTCAATCTCTTTTTTGATCTGAATCGTCATCTCGCAAAATTGATGTCGGAAAGAGGTGAATATGAAATTTCTATTGAGGAGACTCACCACATACACAAACAGGATACTCCAAGTGGTACAGCCATAGTGCTTGCAAATGATATCATAAAACATATCGGCAGGCTGGCAAAATGGGTAAAAGAAAATCCCGATAAACCGGAAGAATTGGGAATCAAATCATTCCGTGTAGAAAATGCTCCGGGAACTCACAAAATCCGGTATGAATCCGAAAATGACATGATAGAAATTGTTCATTCGGCTAAAAACCGGCGTGGTTTCGCCATTGGAGCCATCATGGCAGCTGAATGGCTGATTGGTAAAAAAGGCTGTTTTGAAATGAATGACATGCTGTTTCGTAATATTTAACGGGCACACAATAAGAAAATCTTAATATATTCGTTTAGCATAGGAAAACATTATCATTATGAACATTTATCTCCTACTTTCTCTGTTATTTTTCGTCGCTTCGATCGTCGGATTGTATGGTATCTTTCAAAAAGCAGAGTACAAAGGTTGGATGGTGATCATTCCCTTTTATAATTTTTACATCTGGTTAAAAATCATCAAAAAGCCTATCTGGTGGTATATTTTCCTTCTCATTCCATTCATCAATGTATTCGTTATTCTTTTAATGATCGTTGAAGTATGTAAATGCTTCAAAAAATATGGATTGGGACCACAAGCCTTAGGAGTTCTTTTTCCCTGGGTCTATCTCCCCTACCTGGGGTTTTCCTCGAAAGAGACCTACCTGGATCCTGCATTACGTCCTGAAATAAAAAAAACGCAAATACGTGAGTGGCTCGACGCTATTATATTTGCCGTGATCGCTGCAAGTATCATCCGTATCTTTCTGATAGAAGCTTACACGATACCTACTTCTTCGATGGAAAAAACATTACTGGTAGGAGATTACTTATTTGTGAGCAAAGTAAGTTTCGGTCCTAAAGTTCCCAATACTCCTCTTTCATTTCCCTTTGTACATCATACTTTGCCATTGACAGAGAACACCAAATCATATCTTGAATGGATTGAATTACCTTACTACCGTTTCCCAGGACTGGCGAAAATTAAAAATATGGATGTGGTAGTATTCAATTATCCCGATGGAGATACTGTTTCTACAAAGTTTCAAAGCAATGCAAGCTATTATCAGCTGGTCAGGCAGTTCGGCAGGGATGCTGTCTGGAACAATAAGGGTTATTTCGGCGATATCATCGCACGACCCGTTGATAAAAGGGAAAATTTTATCAAACGCTGTATCGGTATCAGTGGTGATTCGATCCGGATCGTTGACAGGAAGGTATATATTAACGGAATAGAAGAAAAAAATTCAGGGAAAAGGCAGTTCAAATACCTTGTTCAGACAGATGGAAGCACGATCAACGAAAGGAATATTGAAAAGCTCGATATCACTGAAACTCCCTCTTACGATAACAGCGGCCATTATGAGCTGACACTTTCCGATGAATCCCTGGCAAAGCTTCGTCAATTCAGCAATGTAAGATTTATTCAACCCATCATCCAACCAAAGGGAGTTTATGACCCCAATATGTTTCCCTTCGATTCGACCTATCGCTGGAATGTCGATAATTTCGGTCCGGTCTATGTCCCAAAGAAAGGGGTGACGGTTAGCCTTAATAACCATAACATCTGTTTTTACCGGAGAGTGATCAAGGTTTTTGAAGGTAATAAACTGGAAGAGAAAGAAGGGAAAATATTCATCAACGGAAAGGAATCTAATTCCTATACATTTAAAATGAACTATTTCTGGATGATGGGCGATAATCGACATAACTCTGCTGATTCACGTTATTGGGGATTTGTCCCTGAAGATCATGTTGTAGGAAAAGCAGTCTTTGTCTGGCTTTCATTGGATCCCAATAAATCTCTGCTGGCCGGGAAAATCCGCTTTAATAAATTATTCAGAATTGTAAAATAATTACTTTTGCCTTACCGGAATTTTTCATTCACTCAATAAAAAATAAAAAATGAAAAGAAAAACATACATTTTAATTTTAGTCTTTTTTGCCCTTTTCCTTTCTTCAACAAGAATTATGGCAGCAGGCAAATCATTTGAAGGAATTATCACCTATAAAATTTCTTATCCTGGTAACAAATTTACAGAAAGCCAACAGGGTATGTTCCCGAAAATGCTAACTGTAACCATCAAGGGTTCCAACTCCAAAACTGAGATCAAAACCCAGATGGGTGACCAGGTGGAAATAACAGATTATATGACCAAAACGAAAGTCGCTCTCATCGATATGATGGGACAGAAATATGCCGTTAAGTCAACTTCTGAAGAAATCGAGAAAGAAAATGCAAAAGAACCGATACCAACAGTTGAAGTCACGAAGGAAACAAAGGTCATCGCCGGTTATACATGTAAAAAGGCCGTTGTTACTGTGAATGACGATGGGGTGGTTGCAAAATATGATGTTTTTTTCACGAATGAACTGGGCCCCAAAGCAGCAAATTTTGATAATCCTTTGTATAAAGATATTGATGGGGTCATGATGGAATTCTCCATGAAAACCCCTCAGTTCACAATGGTTTTCTCAGCCACAGCAGTGGAAAAGAAAAGCTTATCCGGCAAAGAGTTTGAAATCCCTTCCGATTTTACTGTAATAACGAAAGAAGAATTAAAAAGTAAATTCGGTGGAATGGGTCAATAGAGCTGCAAAAATAAATGGCAAAACAAACCAATCCGCTTAAAGCAAATACTTTCAGGGAAGAGCCTGTCATTGAAGAAAGGCCTGAGGAAAAACCCGGGGAAGAATCAAAAAAGAGCCGCAGGAATGCTGAAAAGAAAGAGAAACCTGTAAATACCAAGAGGAAGTCAAAGGAGAAGAAACCAAAAAAAACCGGGGATGGACGACATTACAGGGTAGTTGGTCTGTTCTGCCTTCTCCTTGCAGGTTATCTTTTATTCGCTTTCGTTTCATACACCCAGGCCTGGAGAGCAGATTATGACTTCAGCAATACGGTGTTCTCGAATTTATCCCTGAATACTTTTCTTCACTATAATAACCCCATCGATAACTGGATGGGGAAGTTTGGAGCGTTGTTTTCCTACCTGTTTATTACCTGCTCGTTCGGGGTCGCTTCTTTCCTTTTTGTCCTTATCCTTTTCATTATAGGGATGAAACTGTTCTTTAATGTTACACTATTCCCTCTTTGGAGAACAGTGAAATATTCATTTTTCGGCATAGTCTGGATTCCGGTAGCTCTCAGAGTGGCATTTCCTGGAATGGATTACCTCTATGGGGTTTATGGTTATCAG
Source organism: uncultured Bacteroidales bacterium (assembly GCA_903929315.1). Taxonomy (GTDB): domain Bacteria; phylum Bacteroidota; class Bacteroidia; order Bacteroidales; family FEN-979; genus CAIYUC01. The sequence goes on along the minus strand of CAIYUC010000179.1, from coordinate 5,752 downwards.
TTGAACATTGTACTGACAGAATTTCTCGGTTATTCGGGAATGATCATGTTACTTGGGTTTTTAGCACTGAGTTTTCTGATCCTTGCATTTTATATCCCCTTCCGGTGGATTAAGAAAAAAGAAAAACCGGCGTTAACCGCTGCAACAGAGGAAACAGCTGTTCCACCGGAGACAGCCTCAAATGAAGAACCTGTAACTGGGGAGGAGGTTATTGATAAAGCCAGGACAAATGAATTCGAAGATATTGCAGGAACTCCTCAGGAGTTACTCACCGTTGAAACCGAACCGGAAATCCAACCTGTTACCGTAGAACCACATCAGGAAAATGGGAATATCGAACTTCAGATTGAAATACCCGTGCATGAAGAAGTTGTCGATACTGCAATTCCCAGCGACAAGGAACATTATACATTGGACACGAAGTATGATCCTACCCTCGATTTGCGTGATTTTAAATTCCCGCCGCTTGACCTGTTGAACGATTATGGCGGAGATTCCATCAATGTCAACAAAGAAGAGCTGGAAGCCAATAAAGACAGGATCGTCGAAACGCTCAGGAATTATGCCATTAAAATCCAGAAGATCAAAGCTACGATCGGTCCCGCAGTCACGTTGTACGAGATCATTCCGGAGGCCGGGGTTAGGATCTCCAGGATCAAAAATCTTGAAGATGATATTGCTTTGAGCCTATCCGCTTTCGGGATCAGGATCATTGCGCCTATTCCCGGAAAAGGCACCATAGGGATCGAAGTTCCAAACCAGAATCCTGAAATCGTATCGATTAAATCACTTCTTTCTTCCGAAAAATTTCAAAAATCGACCTATGATCTTCCGTTTGTACTGGGAAAGACCATTTCAAATGAGACTTACATTGCAGATTTAACCAAGATGCCCCATATTTTAATGGCAGGTGCAACCGGACAGGGGAAATCGGTAGGGTTGAACAACATCATCACTTCACTATTGTATAAGAAGCACCCTTCGCTGGTGAAATTCATTATGATCGACCCTAAAAAGGTCGAATTGTCTTTATTTTCTAAGATTGAAAGGCATTATCTTGCAAAGCTTCCGGACTCAGAAGAAGCTATAATTACGGATACAAGAAAAGTTATCCGGACTTTGAATTCTTTGAATATCGAATTGGATAACCGGTATGATCTCCTGCAGGATGCACAGGTGAGGAATATCAAAGAATACAATGAGAAATTCATTACACGTAAATTGAATCCCAATGACGGGCACCGCTTCCTCCCCTACCTTATTGTCGTGGTTGACGAATTTGCCGATCTGATCATGACAGCCGGACGTGAAATTGAAACTCCATTGACACGTTTAGCCCAAATTGCCAGGGCAGTGGGGATCCATCTGATCATCGCTACGCAACGTCCATCAGTAAATATCATTACCGGGACAATTAAAGCAAATTTCCCTGCACGTATTGCATTCCGTGTCATCTCCAAGATCGATTCCAGGACTATCCTCGATTCAGGTGGCGCTGATCAGCTGATCGGCCGTGGTGATATGCTTTTATCTACCGGAAGTGATCTTGTTCGCTTACAATGTGCTTTTGTAGACACTCCTGAGATTGAGAGAATAACTGAATTTATCGGTTCTCAACGGGGCTTTCCCCAGGCATTTCCATTGCCTGAATTTTTAGAGGAAGAACAGGATGGATCGCGGGAATTTGATCCTAACCAGAAAGATGAATTATTTGCAGAAGCTGCCCGTCTGATAGTGCAACATCAGCAAGGATCTACTTCCTTATTGCAGAGAAGGCTCAAGCTCGGATATAACAGAGCCGGCCGTATTATCGACCAGCTCGAATCTGCAGGAATCGTCGGTCCGTTTGAAGGAAGCAAAGCAAGAGAGGTTAGATATAAAGATTTGAATGAACTTGAGAGGCACCTTAAAGACCTCGGCAATTTTTGACATACTTTAATCCTTGGCCTTTTCTCCAACAAACAGGACGGGCTCTCAATTGGAGCAAGGGAAAGAAATAAAGTTGTTGTTCTTGTAATTAACCATTGATAACATCCATCAAAATGAAAAATATATTCGGTATCCTGTTTCTCATTGTCGCCTATACAGGCTATTCCCAGACAAAAGATCAAATAGCAGCCACTTTGCTCGACGAAGTCAGTGCTAAAACAAAATCCTATAAATCCATAAAAGCCGATTTTACTTACACAATGGAGAATAAGCAAGCCAAAATCAATGAGGAAAAGTCGGGAACACTGATTGTTTCAGGTGATAAATACAAACTGAATATAGTGGGACAAATTGTGATCAGCGATGGAAAAACGATCTGGACATATATCCAGGAATCCAATGAGGTGCAAATAAATAATCCCGATAATAAAGATGATGCATTAACTCCATCAAGGTTGCTTTCATCCTATAATGAGAATTATAAGTCGAGGATCATACGGGATAAGAATCAAACCGATCCTACTATTGAAACATTGGAATTAACACCAAATAAAGTCAAGAACTTTACAAAAGCCATCCTTTCGATCGACAAAACAAAGAAGCAGGTCAAAAGCTTTGCCCTTTATGATAAAAATGGTAGTACCTTTACTTATAAAGTCACAAAATTTACCAGTGATGCTCCTTTCAGTCCCGCTGATTTTACATTTGATCCGAAGCAGTTTCCGGGTGTCGAGGTGATCGATATGAGGTAATACAGAATTTCCCTCCGGTTTAGAATTAAAAGTCTTTGCTGCTAAATCCTGAAAAATTGTACCGTTTTTTCACAAAGAAAGACCCCCTTCATGTTGAAGGAGGTCTTAATTTAAATGTTCAATCCCGTAATTTTGAACATGAAAACGCTGTAAAGCTAAAACAAAAAATTGGAATTTATTCCCTTTTAACAAAATATTTATCATTTTTTTTCTGAAGGGACATTTTTAATAAAAATACTTGCCAGAAATAATATCCCAAACATAATATCCAACCCTATCCATGACGATCTGTGAAGGGTCACTTTGATCAATGGAGTATTTTACCTGCAAAGATCAGGGTTTATTCCGTTTCGGGTGTATATACCTGTTGAAATGTCTTAAGTTTGTCAGAGAATTACAAAAGGTAAAGAACACCTAATTTTATCGTCACCGATATTCAAATACTCCCATGAAAAAACGACTTCCCTCCTTTCAGAAAACTTTTTATATTATAATTGCCCTCCTTACTTTTACATCGTGCAGTAAGACCGTGGATCACTGGAATATCCCGGATGAATTTCAATCATGGTGCCGGTATCGTGAAGGTTCCTATTGGATTTACCTCAATGAAAAGACCCGGCAACTGGATTCTGCATATGTAACAAAATATACTTCAGGTACATACGCACATGATGATGATGATAGAATCATTTATTATTGGGATTGGGAAGAATCTGATATGACCGGTTCATTTCTGACAAGGATCTATACGGAATCCTCAGACAGAAATGATGCAAATATGACTATCTCAGGAAATTCAGGAGGGGTAAATTTTTCAACCGGGTTATTGGCCAATCCCAGATACCAGAAAGCCTGGTATACCGGCGCCAGCAGCCAGGGAGTGGTGGCAGTCTATCCGACAGAAGAATTGAACGGAAATTTATTTACGAAAGTTTATCATTGCCGTATAGAGGAACAGACATGGGACGGTGACTCAATTATTACGGATGGTCACCTGGTGAAGAATATCGGATTGGTTGAATTTAAAAAGAGGATTGACCAGATGGATACTACCTGGACACTTGTCAGATGGCATGTCATTCAATAAAATTGAAAAAATGAATAAACTGATCTTCTTAACAGCACTCCTGGTCCTTACCGGATGTCGCAAAACACCTTATCAGCCGGATTATACAGAAGGTCCGTTGTATTCCATTCCTGCTGAAATGAAAGCGTGGACCATGTTTAAACCCGGGAGTTACTGGATTTATCTGAACGAAACGACAAATGAATCAGATTCTTCAATATACAAGTACGGACCTTATTTCGAACAGATCCCATGTGGTAATTGTCCTGTAGAACAACACTTGTGGTTTTTTGTCACCTCTCCTGTTTTCGTGAAATTTAAGATTTATGGAGGAGCAGACAGTAATGCATACCTGGAGGTCACGACCAGGAATTACTCGACCAATGATGTCCTTACTTACAATACCCTGATACATCCCGACTCATCAAGTAATACATCGGGTTATTCCGGGCTATACAAATGCCTTGGAGTGTTCAACAACTTTATCCTGAATGGCAACATATTTCCTGAGGTTATCGGCACCCGACGTACAGTAACGGATTATTATGAGGAAAACAATTCTTTCACTGAATCCTATTTCGCCCGTAATATCGGTTTGATCAAATTCCGTCAGCATACCAGCAAGGGGGACACTTCCTGGTCACTCATGAAGTGGCATACGGTACAATAAAAGAATTAACCATCCGGTTCTGACAGATAGTCAAATATTTTTATGAAAATTTTTGAAACATGCGACTACGAATATTAATTTCTGCGATGGGATTAATTATGTTTCCGGAAGCATATGCCCAGAAATTTCCTGTAAATGAAATGAATACCTTCTTTAACCATGCTTTCGGGAGGGTTTCCAGGGGAATATCTGATAATTCTTCTTTCTGCAAATCAGCACAGGAGGATAGATTTCGTTCAGGGGTGAACCAGGCAGTACAAAAAATTCATTCGCTGACCGGTTATATCCCGGTCAGGTGAAACAGTGGAGGAGATACCCTGGTAATCGGTCTGCCCCCATATGATTCATTAATAATTACGGGGGACTATACTCATATTGGACCGGTGATCGTCGCAGGTAACGGTATTCTCCGGTTTAAAATGCCCATTCCACCATTGTTGGAGATTTGTGAGTGATTGGAGAGAATGCCCTGGTAACAGCCGATTCATCAAATTGATATTGACACGTGCTATAATGTAATGTGGGCATTGATGCCTTCTTCAGGATCGTATATCAGCACATCTGATTCTAAAATAAGATCATCAGGACTTTGGTTTGAAGGGCACGATACCGTTAATGTCAGTGGCTTGGTACCAGCTATTCTATCTGCATCCCGGCGATAGATCCTGGATACCGGTACAAAGTAAAATGACCGTCGGGAAACACGACGATATTCTTGCGAACTGGGATACTTATGGTCTTTCACCGGGTGCTTATACAATAAAGCTGGTTTTATGCGATAATACAGCAGATTCGAACAAAATTGAAGCATTAAAAGCCATTAATCTATTGCCGAAGATTCTCGGGATGAAGGAAAATGATGATATCCGCATGAAAGCGACGATCAGTCCAAATCCGGTCGGTAATACCTCAATTTTAACCATTGAAACTCTATTAAGCAAGAGTCTGTCATTGACGATAGTTGATGTTTCAGGTAAGGTTGTTCGAAAATCAGTGATTAAACTATCTGAAGGTAAATACATTATAAGGATTGGTGATTTGAATTTGAACTCCGGGGTTTATTGTTGCATTCTTGACACCGGGGGGTTAGGAAAATTGTGAATTTCATTAGCAAGTAAAATGGCAGAAGCAGACCGGTTATCTCCTTCGAAAAGAAACACCCGGGTAATTTACAAAGCACCTCATCCCCTGCACGGGGGTGTCCAATAAGTTTCTTTTTTTTCTCGCAGATTTCCGCAGATTAATCGCAGATTTTCGCAGAATATTGAAAACAAGAGTTTTAACTTTGCGTGACTCTGCGTTTAACTCAGCGAAACTCAGCGAGAAACATTAACT
>CAIYUC010000178.1 GCA_903929315.1 uncultured Bacteroidales bacterium | reverse complement strand
AGTTAATGTTTCTCGCTGAGTTTCGCTGAGTTAAACGCAGAGTCACGCAAAGTTAAAACTCTTGTTTTCAATATTCTGCGAAAATCTGCGATTAATCTGCGGAAATCTGCGAGAAAAAAAAGAAACTTATTGGACACCCCCTAATTCAAATCACAATTATGTCTCTACTCGACGACTTCGTTTCCCTTATTTATCCGAATATCTGCGCTGCATGTGGTAACAGTCTTTTCAAACATGAAGAGGTGCTTTGCAATTTTTGTGAATTTCATCTGCCGCAAACAAATTTCCACATGGAGGAGGATAATCCTGTTTCAAGGATCTTTTGGGGCAGAACTGAAGTTGAAAGCGCTGCTTCCTATTTCCATTTCAACAAAGGAAGCAAAGTTCAGCGATTGATCCACCTGCTGAAATATAAAGGAAGACGTGATATCGGCATATACCTCGGTAGACAATACGGGGCATTTCTTAAAAATTCCCCGTTTTTTTCCACCGTTGAAGTGATCATGCCGGTTCCATTGCACTGGAAAAAGCTGCGGAAGAGAGGATATAACCAGAGTGAGCAATTTGCGGTCGGATTAAGCATTTCAATGAAGATACCGGTGAATACTCTTACTCTTTACCGTAAAAGAGCTACCGAAACACAAACGAAAAAATCAAGGTTTAAACGATGGGAAAATGTTGCTGAAATTTTTGCATTGAAGAATCCTGAAAAACTGAACGGCAGGCATGTTCTTCTGGTAGATGACGTCATCACCACCGGGGCTACTCTTGAAGCCTGTATCCTTGCTCTTCATGCTGTTCCGGGGATCAGGATCAGTGTGGCATCTATAGCAGCTGCGATGAGTTAAAGCTTCCCCCCAATCACGACAGCTTTCTTGAAATGCCTGACTTTCCCATCAGGATTCAATAGCTCAAAATAGATAACGTAAATACCGATTGATGCTTTTCTTCCATTATCATCTGTTCCATCCCATGAAAAAGAATCCAAATCCGATAATAATTGGTTTTTAATCAATTGACGTACAAGCCTTCCTTTACTGTCAAAAATGCTGATACTTCCGATGAATCCAGGGTTTTCCGGATGGATCTGAAGGGTCACTACATCCTTCTGCCCGTCATTATCAGGTGTAAAAATTTCAGGGCTGACTGAGATTATATTCCCCGTTTCTCCGGGATCAATATACTGGGAGTTCCGGTAACCGGGTGTTGCAAAACCGCATCCGGATCCCGCGGAATGCCAGTTATCTTTATCCCCTGAAGGCCGCAAAGGGCTGATCCTTTCGAGCGACACACCATCGGTAGCATTTAAAAGTGCGAATTGCATACCTTTTGAATATTTTACCATATCCACAACGCTTTCGTCTGACTTTTTTGCGATTACGACAATCCCTTCATCATTCCCAAATGATGGCATTTTGGCGAGTTTTATAAAACCGTCAGGGTTTGGAGTGAAATACCTCTTTTTAATATCCGAAGGGTCAAGAGTAAGAACCAAATAATCACCGGGGAAAGATAAGAAACCGTTTTCCGATATAACAACTGCATCGTTGAGTTCTTTTGACAGCGTATCGTATGATGTTAGGATAATGTCTTTGTAATCAAGGATCTTATTTGACCTGTTGTAAAGCTCGATAAAACGTTCTCCGTCTTTTGCGGGATTTGATAATATTTCATTGATTACAATGTCATTTACTTCAATTGAATCAGGGAGGGCCACCTGAACGGAATGATCTTTCAGCAAAGGATTACCGGCACAATCGGTCATACTGTCGCCAGGCAGGATCGTGTAAATCTTTCCTTTTTGTAAGGACACGGAAAGATGGATCTCAACCATGATGAAATCAGGTAGTATCAGTGTAAGACTTTCAGGAGTGCCTACTTCATTATCTATCATCCATCTCGCTTTGTCAATCAATGTGAGGCTATCCATCGGCTCGGAGAAGATCACTTTTACGGTTTGCAGGTCTTCGACGATGGCTCTTTGGATCCTGGGTTCTACAGTATCTTTGTTTGAACGATAAACAGAATTGATCCTCCCCGGAGTACCTCCTGATTTATCCGCCGAAGCTTCCCAATTGTCCGCACATCCGCAGGGATTGTCAGGATCGATCATTTCAAGGGACCAACCTCCGTTCGACTTTAATGTGTTTTCGTACCAGTCGATTGAATAAGTAACAGAATGTATTATCCTGCCGTCTTTGTTCCTGAGAATAAGGGTTGACCCTTCATTTGAGAGGGTAGAGGAAGATGTGAACAGATCTATTGAATTTCCATAATCGCTTAATAAATCCCCTTTAGTGAGTATGACAAAACCATGCGAATTTATAGTCACATCGGGCAAAATCTTACTGCTGGTGCCAGACTCAAAAATCCAATCCTTCAACCGGATGGAAAAATTAGTCCGGTTAAATAATTCAATATATTCCACATCGGGAAGATTTTCGGGAGGATCGGGATCTGTCATGATCTCGTTAATCACCACGTCGAAAGCTTTTTCATAATAATTGCAAAATGGGGCTGCTAAAAGCCCGGCTGAATTTCCCCCTATATCTTTGATATTTCTAACAATAATTGAATCACAGGAATTCGTTATGAAATTTTTGGGAAACGCAAGTACCACCCGTCCCGGAACCAATGAGTCACAGACTGCGAGTGACGGAGTACCATTATTATTTGTGCTATAGTTGGATACTTCGCCGGCAGTTGTTTTATCTATACTTTCTGTGAAAAGGATTTCAAGCTGATGGTCATTCAGGAGATTCACGGTTTCGATTGCCGGTGAAATAGTATCGATGAGAATAGGTCCTATGTAAAAGTCATCAAAGTAGAATTTTGTGGCATTACTGGAAGTATAACGGCAAAAAACACCGAACCACGAAGTTGAATTCATACTGTTCTCAGATATTTCACCTTCCTCCTGAAAATTTGTTCCTCCCGTATTATCCGTGAAAAGTTGCCAGATCCCCGGGTTATCATGAATTACTTTTATCCGCAATGTATTCGTAGAATTGTTCGTACAGGTATTTTTCGCCTGAAACAGCTTTTGGATTATTGTACCTGTTTGCCTGAAAAAAATCAAACTGTCATTACTTCCTCCTATTTGTAAATAATATCCATTTAAGGGCCCTTCCAGGTCAGGATTGTCGGACACGAGATAAACCCTGGCAAAGTTGCTAACAGAAGTATTAAAGGAAATTTTAACCCAGAAGTTCCATTCGGTTTCTGCAATCCTTGAATTTGCAGTTGAAAGACAGGATGTATCGGAACCGGCAGATCGCAGATGAAGCTGCATTGACGGGTTAACTTCAAACCTTGATGTATCACCCCTCCATTCCGGGTTATGTGTAAAATCACCATCAGAAAAATCATCTGCAACCTGTGCATAAACAATCACAGGTATAAAAATCATCAGGCAAGAGATAAGTCTTTTCATAATTCCCCTTTTAAAATTCATAATCCCTGCCTGACGTCAGGCAGGCATAATTATTATATGCATTAATCGGCCAAAATTGAAAAGGTAATACATGCAGTTATTATTGCTTCCATTACCTTTGCATCCGGATAAAAGACAATCCGGAAAATAAGAACTCATGAAAATCGCTGTTGTCGGGGCTACAGGGCTGGTCGGACGGGAAATGCTCAAAGTCCTCGGGGAAAGAAAATTAAATCCCTCTTTATTTATTCCTGTTGCTTCACCGAAATCAATCGGGCAACCTATTGAATTTGATGGAGGAACATACCGTGTCGTGGATCATCAAAAAGCGCTGGAGCTTCGGCCTGAAATTGCAATTTTCTCAGCCGGAGCTGCAGTCTCAAGGGAATGGGCGCCAAAATATGTTGCTGCAGGTGCAACGGTTATTGATAATTCTTCTGCCTGGCGAATGGATCCTGCCATCCCTTTGATCGTTCCTGAGATCAATGCCGGAATTTTAACAAGAAGGGATAAGATCATTTCAAACCCCAATTGTTCAACGATCCAGATGGTCCTGGTATTAGCTCCCATCCACCGGAAATATAAAATAAAACGTATTGTTGTATCTACTTATCAATCCGTTACCGGCACCGGGGCTAAAGCAGTAAAACAACTGGAAAATGAAAGAAAAGGTGTGAAGGGAGAAATGGCTTATCCTCATCCTATAGATCTAAACCTGTTCCCTCATGGAGGTGATTTTTTACCAAATGGATACACCTCGGAAGAAATTAAACTTGAAAAAGAAACACAAAAGATACTCGCTGATCCATCGATCAGAATTACTGCAACTATTGTACGTGTTCCTGTTTTCGGAGGCCATTCCGAAGCAGTTAACCTGGAATTTGAAAGGAATTATGATCTGGGTGATATTTATCGGATACTTTCAGAGACGCAAGGGGTCATCGTACGGGACGACCCTTCAAAAAATATTTATCCTATGCCACTTGATTCCAGGGGTAAAGATGAGGTATTCGTTGGACGAATCCGCAGAGATGAATCCAATATAAATTCCCTGAACCTTTTCATCGTAGCAGACAACCTGCGTAAAGGCGCAGCCACTAATGCAATACAGATAGCCCAATACCTTATTGCTAACGACCTGGTCTGACCATTGATATTTATCAGCAAACTATTGATAAATAATTGAAAATTTCCGTTCTATTTCATTTTTTTTTATTTTTGTTACCTGAAATGCATCCGTCTGCCTGATTTTTTATACATATTTTGAATATGACGAAGTTTAGTCATTCTTTAAATTGTATTGATTGTAATTGCAAATCAATAATATTTAAAAAACTGACAGATGCAGAGCTCGAACTGATCAACCAGAACAGGTTTGAAGTCAATTTTAAGGCAGGTGAGATCATGTTCAAGCAAGGCACTCCTTCCCCTCATTTCCTTTGTATCACGAAAGGTCTTGCTAAACTCTATATTGAAGGTTACGGAAAAAACCTTATCCTCGGACTGGTAAAACCAGTAGAATATATTTTCGGCCCCGGTGTATATGTTGATAACCGTCATCATTATTCTGCAGCTGCAGTTGAAGATTCAAGTGCCTGCATGGTCGATGTGAATACTTACAAACATTTGATCCGGGAGAATCCTGATTTTGCTGAAGAATTCATTAAACGAGTGAGCCTCCAGTCTATTTTTAATTTCGATCAGTTCGTCAGTCTTACACAAAAACAGATGCATGGCAGAATAGCCGATGCCCTTTTTTATCTTTCCGATGTTATCTATTGCAAGAATCCCTTCGATATGACGATCAGCAGGCAGGATCTTGCGGATATCTCCGGAATGTCAAAAGAAAGCGCGATCCGCATTTTAAAAGAATTTAAGGAAGAAGGCATTCTCACTGTGGAAGGCAATAATGTCCACATTTTAAATCCGGCACAGCTCAAGAAAATCAGTGAAACCGGGTGATGAATCCTCCTTTTTCCGGTTCCTGAGTATTTGTATTATCATTTGTCGCTCAAAAATTTCACTGTTTTTTTCTCCTCTTTAACATAGGAACTGATATATATCAACATTTCATTGACGGATGTTTCGATTTGATGTATTTAATATCAGTCAAGATAACCCTAAATCTCATTTTTGGAATTGTAAAATGGAGTATATAAATAAATACATTTGTTGCTTGTTAGAAAAGTAACTACTGTTGTTAATATATTATCTAATCCTATATAAAGCAATTACTAACCAAACAAAAATAACATGAAAAAGTTTATGCTTTTATTATTTGCCATGGGGATGATGATCGCTATGAGTAATTTCCTGGCAAGCTGCACAAAAAAGGGGGATACGGGGCCGGCAGGTAAGGATCAAAACGCTACATGTAATCAGTGTCACACCTTTGATGATGCTGTTGTTGCTAAGATTTTCCAATATGATGCTTCAAAACATGCATCCGGCAGTACTTTAACGGAAGCTACCCGTAATGCATGCGCACCCTGCCATTCAAGCCAGGGCTTCGAGGAATGTCTTAAAACTGGTGCTGATACTACGGCTGTTGGTATTACGGATGCAGCTCCAATTAATTGCCGGACCTGCCATCAGATACATGAAACATATACTTCCACTGACTGGGCTATTAGGACGACAGCTTCTTATACTTTAAGGATGGATCACACGATCACGATGGATCTGCAAGGCGGAGATGGTGTGTTGAAGGGCACCGCAAATCTTTGCGGAAGATGTCACCAGGCCAGACCTGCCAGTCCATGGGTGACCAATCCTGATGGGACAGACTCATTAACCATTACCAGTAACCGTTGGGGACCCCATCATGGACCACAATCATTAATATTGGGTGGTAAAGGTGCGTTCGTTATCGCTGGTGCTCCGTATGGCAACTCTCCTCACAGGGATAAAGCTGCCTGCATGACATGCCATGGCGGTTACGCCCAGGGTAATGTGGTTGGCGGACATAGCTTATGGGTAACGAGTAGTGAAACCGGTGACAATGTAAAAGTCTGCCAGAGCGCTGACTGCCACACGAACAATCCGACTTCCTTTGATATTGATTCAAAACAGACTGAAATTAAGGGGATGTATCAGCAGTTAAAAGTAGCATTGGCCACTGCCACCATAATCGATACCGTTAATGATGTAATAAACATGAAAGGTAAAAAAACAAGGAAATTTACTGAACGGCAATTGGCAATTATCTGGAATTATTTCCTGATTGATGCGGATCGCAGTATGGGAGTACACAATTATCAATATACTCACGACTTACTAAATGCCAGTATTAATGGTTTTTCTGGCAAAGGCCTTTAATTATTACTCTTGTAAAAAAAGGCTTCAGTGAACCTGAAGCCTTTTTTTACAATTTCTTAATCATACCCCAGGAACGTATAAAAAGTAGTTGAATAGTTTTTTTCAACAAATAATTGCCAGCAAAATAATTTATCTTATCTTTCAAAATTAAATTTCCGCATTATGCAAAACAATAAACTGAAAAAAATAGGATCGGTTCTTTTGGGATTGGTCTTCCTCTCGGCCTGTACCTCCAAAACAATAGTATATCCTTCAGCATCAACCGGGCCTGTAAGTTTTTCGAAAGATGTTCTGACCTTGTTTACAAGTAATTGTGCTCTAAGCGGTTGTCATGTTACGGGTGGTATCCCACCTGACCTTAGCGCCGGTAATGCTTATAACAGTCTCATCTCAGGCGGTTATGTAAATACAGGGACCCCTCAGCAAAGTCCGATATATACCGTTGTTATTTCCAGCGGAGCCATGAATTCGCATTTGCCAAATTTTTCAGATCAACAGGTTATCCTGAACTGGATCAAGCAGGGAGCTAAAAACGATTAAATATTCACTCTTTAATTTTTAAGGATATGCATAAATCTACCATAAAGATCACAAAAAATGTTCTCCTCAGCTTGTTATTCACAATTACATGCATTGGTATAACAATGGGTCAGGATTCCATTTCCGGGAAGAAAGAAAGAAAACACCTGGTCAAACCAGCTTTTGAAAGTGGTTATTTCATTGCTGATCAAACAGTCACAATTCCGCACGCTAAAAGTCTTGAATTCGTCATTCAGCATGATTTTGGGACCATTCAGAATGGGTGGACCGACCTTGGAGGACTCTGGGGCGCTTCCAATATCCATCTCGGACTGAATTTCAGCATCACAAATCATCTTCTGGTTGGGATCGGAACCACGAAAAACAAGAGAATTCAAAACTTTGACTTAAAATACACTTTTGCACGGCAACGGGACGGTGGCTTTCCACTGACTATCGCGTATTATATGAACTTTGATATCAATTGTACCAATAAATCGACCTTTGGGAAAGATTTTACAGCCACTGACAGGTTTTCTTATTTCCATGAGATCATGTTCGCCAGAAGGTTTGGTAAACGTATTTCATTACAGTTGGGGTTAGCCTATGTGCATTATAACATCGTCGACTCTACAATGAAGGACACCCATGACAACACTTCCTTCAAGAATGATAACATTAATATTTCCGGAATAGGAAGGCTTAAGGTCACACCTCAGACATCCATTATTTTAAGTTACTCTCAGCCGGTACTCACTTATCTTAACACAACTCCATGGCCGAATTTCGGACTGGGTGTGGAAATTTCAACCAGCACACATTGTTTCCAGATATTTATTACCTCTGCCCAGGGACTTGTTCCACAGGAAACTGTTATGTATAATAACAACAATCCCTATAATGGAGGGATCCTTTTTGGATTCAATATAACCCGGTTGTGGAGCTTTTAATTTTCAACGAGTAACACATGTTTAACCACTATAAATAATGTACAAATGAAAACAACAAAAAAAGCTGTCATTTTCGTTATTACTGCAGCAATTGCCGTAGTATTAACGTTGGGAAACAACGCTTCTGCCCAACAGGCAAAAGCTAAGCCCTGGCCCGTACCCGATAAAGATAAGGCCATTAAGAGCCCTGTTAAAGCAGGTGACCAGGCTGCCATAAGCAATGGTAAAGACCTCTGGGCAAAACATTGCAAATCCTGCCATGGAAGCAAAGGTCTGGGAGATGGACCCAAAGCTGCTTCCCTGAAAACAAACCCGGGCGATTTTAGCTCCAAGGACTTCCAGGCATTCACCGATGGTGAAATCTTCCATAGGACTTCCGTCGGAAGAGACGAAATGCCAAATTATGATAAGAAGATTCCTGATGCAAAAGACCGTTGGGACCTTGTCGCTTATATGCGTACCTTCAAAAAGTAAAATGAACCAATCCTGATGAAATTGGGTGTTTATGATTATCAAATAAACACCCATTTTCTTTTTCCATAAATCAACTACGACCGGATCGTATGAAGATTAAATTAAAAGTCAATCCCTTTCTGATCATACTTATTATAATTCTATGTTCCGCTATTATTTTTATTTTAGCCAAATCAACCAATGTCAAAGTAACAGAATCGGTTGCTCCTTCCAGAGAAAATAAGGATACATCATTCTACTCGACCATTAAACATGCTGCAGAAAATGAAACTTGCCTGAAATGTCACGGTCAGTCAAAATTCTATGTCGAAAACAAGGAATCCGGAAAGACCATGACAAAGAAAATGTATTCAGAACTTATCATCCGGCGAGACCTCTTTTATGTATCCAATCACCGTGAATTCAAATGCATCGACTGTCATTCGGAAGATTACATGACATTTCCCCATGCCGGGAACCTGATGATGCAGGCTATGCCTAATTGCCTTGACTGTCACGGAGGTGATCCCAAATACGCCAAATACCATTTCGAAAATATTGAGGCGGAATTTAATGGAAGTGTCCATGTAAAAAGACTGGGTGGAAATTTTACCTGCTGGAAATGTCATAATGGACATTTTTATAAGATCACCGCTCGTCCAAGTGAAAATATAAAGCACACGATTTCTTATGACAATGCGATTTGCCTTAATTGCCATGCTGACAGTTTAAATTACCAATTGTTAACGGATAAAGAAAACCCGAACCTGATCACAAAACATGACTGGCTGCCGAATCAAAAACTGCATTTTATATCGGTTCGGTGCATTGAATGCCATACAAAAAAATCAACTAAGGATAGCACCCTCGTCGCACACGAGATTTTACCAAAACAACAGGCCGTTAAGAAATGTCAGGAATGTCATTCAACAAACTCCATCCTGCTGGCGACTCTATACCGTTATGAAGTGAAAGAAATCCGTAGCACCAGGGGTTTTATCAAGGGTTCCATCGTCAATGATAAATATGTGATCGGAGCCAACAGGAATTATTATCTGAATGTTCTGAGTATAATCATTGTTATATCTGTTGTAATCGGAATCCTGGTACACGCATTCCTGAGGATGATAAAATAACCGGTAGAAATATGGCTGAAGAAAAAATTTATTTATACCCAATTTATATCAGGATCTGGCATCTTTGTAATGCTGCTTTTTGTCTTTTGTTGATCATTACTGGTATTAGCATGCAATTTTCTAATCCAAAATATCCTATGATCCGGTTTGATGTTGCAGTAACCATCCATAATATTTTCGGAATCCTTCTGACAGTCAGTTATTTCATTTTTTTTGTGGGAAATCTTCTTTCCGGGAACGGAAAATATTATAAGATGGCCTTCCCTGGTTTGTATTCAAGACTTAAATCCCAGTTTACATATTATACCAGAGGGATTTTCAGAAATGATCCTGTTCCCTTCCCTGTCAGTATGGAGATAAAATTCAATCCTTTACAACAGTTTTCTTATATCGGAATCATGTACATCCTGGTACCCCTGATTATTATTACAGGCTGGTCCATGATGTACCCGGACGTTTTTATCCCTGTGAAATTTTTAGGTGTAAGCGGACTTCATCTGACCGATCTTTTTCACATATTCATTGGCTTTTTAATATCCGTTTTTATGTTCATACATATCTATTTCTGTACCATTGGTAAGACTCCCTTAAGTAACTTCAAAGGTATGATCAATGGCTATCATGAAGTTCATTAATTATCTAAAGTACATTACCTATCAAACTAATTCAATGTTGTAAAAGTGGAAGAAAAGGACAAAGACAAGCAAAAGAAATCCCGCCGGGAGTTTTTGAAAAAAAGTTTGATCGCCGGTGTCGGTGTCGTTACAGGTAGCAAACTAATTGCGGCTTATATCGACAAATCCAGGCTTGAATCAGGCGAGAAGGTCAAAGCTCTTACTACGCATGGTGAAATTATTGAGGTTGATAAAGCACATATCCATACACCCCGGGTCTCCATCAAGGAATCCCACAAAGGTATTCCCGGCCGGAAGTTCGTTATGGTGATTGACCTTGCAAAATGTAAAAATGCACGGAAATGCGTTGAATCCTGCCAGAAGGGTCACTTCCTTCCAAAAAGTCAGGAATTCATGAAAGTTTACCTTTTACAGGATTCGGAGAAATCAGCTCCATATTGGTTCCCTAAACCTTGTTTCCATTGTGATAATCCTCTTTGTGTCAGCGTTTGTCCCGTCGGAGCTACCTATAAAAGAAGCGATGGTATTGTGCTGATCGACAATGAACGGTGCATTGGTTGCAAGTTTTGTATGACCGGTTGTCCCTATTCAACGCGTGTTTTTGCATGGAAGAAGTATCCTGAATTTGAAGGGGACAAACAGCCTTATTCTCCGGAAGCAAGTAGTCCCGGGAAAGAAGGAACTGTATCCAAATGCGACTTTTGTCCCGATCTTGTCCGCATTGGCAAGTTGCCTTATTGTGCACAAAATTGCCCGATGGGGGTCATTTATTTTGGGGACATTGACGAAGATTCTGTCACCAATGGTGCAGAAACCCTTAGGTTTAGCGAATTGATCCGTGACCGTGCCGGATACAGGTACCTGGAAACGCTGGGGACCCGCCCCAGTGTTTATTATCTCCCACCTGTTGAACGTCAGTTCCCTGTTGACAAAGGATTCAATGGCCTCGATAAAAACGTAAAGAACAGGTACGAAAATACGCCATATAGTAAAACCCATAAATTATAACAATGGAAAATAAAACAATCCGGGATAATCTATTAAAAGAAGTTGCACCGCATCTTGAAAGAACAACCCCTGCAGCATTGGCCTGGATCCTTTTTCTGTTAAGCATTATCGGTCTCGGTATATTTGCTTTTATTACCCAGGTAACGAAAGGTCACATAGTAACAGGGATGAGAGATAATGTAGTGTGGGGTATCTATATTGTCAATTTTATTTTTTTTATGGGGATGAGCTATGCAGGAGCTATTATCTCAGGTACTTTACAATTGTTCCGGACGGAATGGAGAAAACCCATTATCAGGCTTGCCGAATACCTTGCAATTATTTCATTGCTGATTGGTCCTGGTTATATATTATTATGTATCGGCCGGTTGGACCGGTTGTATTACCTGGCACTATTCGGCAGAATTCAATCCCCTATCACCTGGGATGTGATTGCAATATCGACCGATATCTTTGGATGTTTGATATTCCTTTATCTTTCAACACTCCGGGATATCGCTAACCTGAGGGATTTTAAAGAGTTGAACCTTCCACGGTGGAGGAAAAAAATCTATTCGATTCTTGCTCTGGGTTATGAAGGTACGCCTGAACAGGAAAAACGGTTGAAACGTGCAACAGATATTATGGCAGCCATGGTTATCGCCATAGCCATCATTGTGTATTCCGTGTTGGCATGGATCTTCAGCGTCACTTTACAACCCGGCTGGCACAGTACCATTTTCGGGCCTTATTTCGTTATTGCCGCCATCTATTCAGGTACCGGCGTCCTTATCATTGCAATGTGGGTATTCCGCAAAGTATATCACCTTCAACAGTACATCACAAGAAAACATTTTGTTGCAATGGGTGTGTTAATGGTAGTCCTGGCTGCTCTGTTCGGGTACTTTACTTTTAGCGATTACCTGACCAAATGGTACGGATCGGAAAAGAATGATGAAAGTTTGATTAAGATCCTCTTTTCACAATATTATTGGCCGTTCATTTTTTCCAACTATATTGGTGTTTTGATTCCGTTGATCGTGGTGGGTATCCCAAAATTAAGGTCCATTACGAGCATCACAATTTCAGCCTTGATCGTGATCGTGGCGCTTTGGTTTAACCGTTACCTGATCGTCATCCCGACATTAGAATCACCTTATCTCCCAATCCAGGATTCACGTCCTGAATGGCTCAATTATTCAGCAACCTGGGTGGAGTATTCCCTGACAGCGGCTGGAGTAGCTTTATTCTGCCTTCTTTATACCTTAGCTTCTAAATTCATCCCGGTCATGAACGTGTCTGAAATGGCAGATGTTCCTGGCACGGATAAGACTGAAGGACCGTTTTTAACAGAAGAATCATTATTATAAAAATTATTTTTCATATTCAGGGATTCAATCATATTCTATGAAAGGTTTTCAAAAAGTTTCTTGTTTCCTCCTTTTAGTCATCCTGGATTGTTTTCAGATAAAGGTTTTTTCGCAGGAACAAAAGGATTCACTGGCAGATATTAATACCAAAATCTCTTTGCTTTACCTGAACACTTCCAACGATACGGTCGTTCTTACTGCCAATCTGTTTGTTAGCAGAGACCAGGGACCATTTGCCCTTCAGAATGCGGAGATCGAATTTACAGCAACTGCCGGTAAAGAAATCAAACTGCTGGGAGAAACAAAAACAGATGATCAGGGCAATGCAGTACTCAAAGTGCATGTCAAATCCGGATTGCCCTGCGATAAAGATGGAAAGACCGTTTATTTGGTAAAATTTAACAGGAAAGGAAAATATCTTTCATCAGCTGAAAGTATCACTGCAAAGCTTGCTAAGATCACCGTCAATTTTTCGAAAGAAGACTCTTTAAGGTTTATCAAAGTAAATGCGAACCAGTTTGAGAGCACTGGCGAAATAAAACCTGTTACAAAAGAAAAGGTCATTGTTTATATTCCCCGGTTGTTCAATCTCCTTAAAATAGGAGAAATTGCCCTTGACGACAATGGCGAAGGACGTATCGATTGTCCCGAAAATTTGATCGGGGACTCATTGGGAAATATAACGGTCATTGCAAAGATCGAAGAGAACGATACCTTTGGGAATGTGCAGGGTCAATCTTCCATTACATGGGGAATTCCAAAACAATATTACCTTGCGGAAAAACCAACGAGAGAATTATGGACTCCAATAGCTCCGATCTGGATGATCGTAACGCTTATCATTATGCTTACCGGAGTGTGGGCCCATTATCTGTATGCAGTGAGCCAATTGATCAAGATCAAATTTGCAAGGAAGAAAGATTTATTCTGACATCTTTTCAAGCTGTTTTTGTGTGTAGATTTGCTGCATGAGAAATAGTAAAATCCCTGTTAAAGTGAGAAAAGCTTTGGCCGATGGAAATATACGGCAGGCAAATGCTTTTCTCCGGGATACTTATTCTCTCCGTGGGATTGTCATAAAGGGTCAGCAATTAGGCAGGGTCCTGGGTTACCCTACTGCGAACCTGAAACTGCATCAACAATCTCCTTTGTTCCTTGCAAATGGTATTTATGCAGTAAAAGTAACGCTGGATAAAATTACTTATAAGGGAATGGCAAACATTGGGATCCGTCCCACGCTGGATCAGCATGAATTAACAGTAGAGGTGAATATTTTCGAATTTGATCGTGAAATTTACGGACAAGAATTAGTAGTTCATTTTATTGACCGGATCCGGGATGAGAAAAAATTTAATACCCTGGGTGAATTAAAAGAACAAATAGCAAGAGATAAAATCCAGGTCGCCGAAATATTATCCACGGGGATGCATCCTGATTCCCACCCCCAGTAAACCCTGTACTTCCAACCGGGGTACGAGATTTTCAATTTCAATCTTAAGAATTCCCTTCTCAGGAAAGTAGATCTCCTTTTTAAGTGCAATGGTTGCAAGACATGAATCTTTCGTGCACTCTCCTGCAAATTCTCCGTTTTTCCGTTTGATCTCAAAGTGATATTCTTTGATCCTTTCTTCTCCCGATGGTGAATTCATGATCATATTAAAATCCAAATTATCAAACGGGTAATTTTTCGTATGATGTGCAAAGAAATAGATGTCCCATCCTTTAGCTGAAGGTTGAAGTGGGATCTCAAATTGCAGTTTATTGAACCTGGACCAGAAATGTTGCTTAAATGGATAATACAATACATAATCTTTGTTTTTCTGACACCCGGCGATAAGAAATATTGCCAGGATCACGAAAAACAGCATAAACTTTTTTATATCCATGATCGAATTAGGATAAATTATTCTGATCAATTGCAGGAAGATAGATGTAAAAAATCGTTTTGACCCCAGGATGTGATTCGAAGTCAATTTCCCCTCCGGCACTCAGGATGATACTCCTGACAATGGCCAATCCAAGTCCCATTCCTCCTGATTTTGTTGTGAAGTTCGGTTGAAATATCTTACTTGCCTGTTCCGGCATAATCCCGGTACCATTGTCTTCTATCCTTATCTTATAACGGGCATTTTCATTGGTCAAAGTGATATCGATCTTTCCGGGGGTTCTTTCCCCGATAGCCTGAATTGAGTTGTTCAAAAGATTTGTAAAAACTCTCATAAGCTGCTTCCTGTCGGCATTTACGAATGACGGTGATAGCTCACTATAAAAATTGATCTGAAGGGTCGGAATATCGCGGTAGAAAGAGAGTGCATTTTCGATGATTTCTCTCAGGTCGATTTTTTCATTTTTCTTGTCGGGTGTCTTGGCAAAATCAGAGAATTCGCTGGCAATGGCCGACAATGTTTCTATTTGTTCGGTCATCGTTTCCGTGAAGCGTTTTAACCTTTGATCCCAGTCGGAGCTCCTGTCGTCCCAGGATTTTTGTAAGTGCTGAACATTTAGTTTCATCGGAGTTAACGGATTTTTGATCTCATGTGCAACCTGCCGTGCCATTTCCCTCCAGGCGCTTTCCCGTTCGGATTTTGCCAGAAGTCCGGCGCTTTTTGCAAGCTCATCAATCATCCTGTTGTATTCTTCGACCAGTTTGCCAATCTCGTCTTTTTTCTTCCATTCCAGCTTTTCATTTGATTTTTCCAAGGTGATCTGGCGTATCCTTGAAGTCAGCATCCGTAAGGGACGACTGATATAATTCGTCACAATGATTACGATAAAAATACCGATGATGATCAGGAAAACATAGATGTTTATAAATGCAACCAGGAAGGTTGAAATTTCACGTTTCAGATCATCCTGCCGTGCAAAATAGGGAAGGTTAAGGTAGGCAAGCAATTTGTTCCTGTCATTAAAGAACGGAATATAGGCCGAATAATACCCGTGTTTACCTATCGTTTCATTATGGATATATAAAGAGCTATGCGAATATTTCAGATTGGAATACGCATTTTTGTTCATAAGGTCCGAGATCAATCCTTCCTCAAATATTTCAGGACGGGAAGTCGCAATTAGCCTGGCTTCGGGATCAAAGAGATTTACATCGGAAAAAAATATATTTGAATATTTCATCATTAATTCATTCAGGTTTTGCAGGCTATCCCCCGGTAATTCATCTGCCATTCCCATTTTATGTTGTAATTCAACAAGTATCGAATGAGTCCGGTCACTCAAATTTTCCATGTTTTTATTCGAGTTCAACCGGATTATATAATATACGATCAAAATCCCAACGATCAGGAACGAAGCAACCATAATACCGATCATCGAGATTTGTATACGGTCCCCAAGGCGAAACAAAGAAATGTCTGCTAAAACGGGAAACCTGACCAGAAAAGTGAAAATAAGGCAGATAAGAGAGAAGAAGATAAACAGGTAAGAAAATGGTGCAATTTCGTCGAGCAGCGTAGATTTTTTCTTACTGATAATAAAAATAGTTGCATTGTCTATCGGATGGCAGTAATGGCTGATTCCCCCTTTCAGATAAAAATGCGCAGATTTATCATGATTCGCCAGGGTTTGATCAAGATCAAGACTGTAATGAAAATTTCCAACCCGGTGCACTAATATGCCATTCCGGTAAAAAGCGTAAGAATATTCCGAAAGGTCAGGGATCGTGTTTTGTCGTTTATCGATCAAAAGTTCAGGATAACCCAAATCTTTAAAAACCAGCATTGAGCTGATCTCCACATAAGCAAAATAGGATTCAATGGGGGTTTTTTCCGGGATCAATGGAATGATTGCAAGATAATTACGGTACCCGTAACCATAATCAAGATAATACAGATGCTTGCTTAAGGTCGGTTTGCCAAACTCTTTCAGAATATTCTGAAAATAAAGGTCGCAATTGATCAGGTAATCCTGGGGTTGAATGCGTAAAAGTTTCTTCAGGGAACAGATGGTGATCTGGATCGTATAATTGTTCCAGTCTTTTTTGAAATATTTGTCTTCCAGGTAATCTGTAATGCTATCTTCAAAAGTGGATCCGGAAGTGTCGGGAATCGCCTTATAATAAAGGTAAAGAACCGAATCCTTGAGCATTTCGGCTTCCTGTCTTGCAAAAAGCATTTCTCCTATAGGGTCTCTCTCTGTACCTAATTTCATAGCAATAAGCCTTCGCTTTTCCTTTTCAGTGGCGTTGTTATCATGATCCAGTGTGATGGTGACCGTAATTGCAAAGAAAACCACGTATAACAGGATACCTGTCATGGAAAATTTTTTAAAATTCCTGCCTTTTAATAAAGAGTGCTTGCCGATACCCGATAATTCATAAAGAGCTTCCAGTAAACGCAAAGCGATAAGGAAAAAGGCCAGAAAAATAGCAGCTATAATGACAAAACCGATGACACTGTACAGGGTAAGGTCCGAAATATTCTGAAGGGTAAAAGGAATGGTCGAATTGATCACAAGTTGGCGGGTAAGTTCAATGGAACACCAGAAACCGGCAATCAGCATCACCAGGAGAAAAGCACAAATGGTAAGTCGGATTAATTGACTTTTCATTTTCGTCTTTTGGACCGAGGGAAACTGAAGATAAATCACATAAGCAATGATCAGTATCAAAATGGCGTTGACAAGGAAATCTCCCAGAGATGGTAGAAAAGAAGATGATGAGAAAAGTCCGGGTCCAAATAGTCCAGAGGTGTAAAGTACTCGCGGAATTCGAAAATAATACTGAACAAAACGAAGAATTGCTATATCCGCTGTAAAAGACAGGAGGAAGTATAATTTCCGGCGAAATAAATGTTCAAAAGTCTGGTATATCCAATAAACAGATATAATGAAAAGAATAAATCCGGCGAAATAAAAAAGAAAGAGTATGAATAGCCTTTGAGTTGAAAGTTCAATCACCTCCGGTAATTGAAGTCTTATTAAGGAACGTCCATCCGTTGTGTTGATGCTGATGGTGCCTTTTGTGAAGCTTATCTTTGTACCGGCCGGCACCTGAAAAGAATTCTGAAAACTGTTTTCCAGGAAATCGTTCTCCAGCGGATATTCATGCTTTAGAAGGATTAGTCCGATATAGACTTTTGATGAATCACTGGTTTCAACAATTTCATACCACCCGTTTTTCAGTTTCTGGATCTCAGGAGAGCCCGGATTTTTTTTTGTCTTCAACCGTTCCGGGAAAGGAACAGCATTTGTCGACCAGAAAATAAGAGAATCTTTATCATAGACAAAAAAGGCCAATCCGTTTTCATCTGATAACTTTTGAAATTCCATCGAGGTTTTGATCCAATCCTCAGAAGAAATATGTGCAAATGTTGTTTTTAATCTTTTAATTTGATCATTCACATTTGCTTCTTTTTCCCGTAAAACAGTTTCAAAACTTCTTTTTATTTTCTCAGGGGTGCTTTGAAAGGAGAAATAATTCCGCAGAAAGATTGCAATTAAAATAAGGATGACGCCAGCCAGGAAGGAAACTAAAACGGCATGATTCTTAAATATTTTTTTTAAATTCATCTAAGTTGCTGAATTATAAATGGATATAAAAAACCTCATAAGATCATTCAGAATGAACTTTCTTGTCAAAATTAAGACAATATATTAAGAGAGGGTTATTGTTTACCAGAAAGCTTTATTTTTATTCTTTTGCTTGTTTCAGGATATAGATCAGGCTTGAATAATTTTTCTCGTTTTTGCTGGCACTTCGATTTGATTTAATCCCATTTAAAATGGCACGAAAATAATTCTCATGACCGTATTTATATTTTTCACTTATGAGGGAAATATAATATGCATCGAATTTGAGCGGAAGGATCTCTTTAATAATGAACCCATGTTTGACGGCTACCTTGTTCAAAGTATCAGGTGTAAAATGAAAAAGGTGCCGCGGAAGGTCATAGGCAGCCCAGAAGTCCTGATAATAGGACGCATCCCGGGAGTTACTGTTCGGTACAGCAATGATAAGAGTTCCCGAAGGTTTCAATAAGGCTGCGATCCTTTCCATCCTGCCGTTAAGATCATGAATATGCTCAAGGACGTGCCAAAGAGTTATAATGTCAAAACCACCCGGATAAATTTCATTGAAAAAGGATTCGGGCTTCACATTCTGATGCAGGGAATCAACGGCGAACTTTCTGGCATTTTCATTCGGTTCAACACCGGTTGTTGTGAAACCTTTTTTTGAACAGTATGCAATGAACTCGCCGGTTCCGCATCCGATATCCAGAAGGGTTTTTCCATTGCAATATCTTTTTACCAGGAGAAATTTCCGTCTTATTGCAAAAGTTCTGACCAATCGATAGATGATATTGACCAAATTTTGCTTTTGCACGTTATGAGAGATATATTCATTTGATTCATAATATTTTAAGACTTCCCTTTCATCAGGTCGGGGATTTGTAAACCTCAACCCGCAATTTTTACAAATTACAATGGTAAATTCATCTTTGTTTAGAAAATAGTCTTTGCTTTTCAGGAATTCACTGAAGAAAGGATGTCCGCAAACCGGACAATTTGATAAAACTTCCATACGATTACATCTTTGTTTCACGTGGAACATTAATGTCCAAGGAAAACAATCAGTACTGAAATATCTGCAGGTGAAACTCCGCTTATCCTTGATGCCTGTCCGATTGTTCCCGGTTTTATTTTATTCAACTTTTCTCTTGCTTCAATTGAAAGTGATTTCAGGTCATTATAGTTAAAATCCGGGCGAAGGTATTTTTCCTCGAATTTCGATAGTTTATTCACAATCTCCTGCTCCTTTTCGATATAGCTCTCATACTTGATATTTATTTCAGCTCCTTCCAATTCATCTTCCGATAATTTCCCAACCGTACTAAGGAACCTGGAAAATGACGGTATTCCCCCGACAAGATCAAAGATATTTATTTGCGGCCGTAATAATAAATTTGAAAGTTTTGCGCTTTGCAAAATACCCGGAGTATTTTTTCTCCCGAGAATCGGATTGGCCTCGTCAGGTGAAACTTTTTCATTTTTTATATATTCTATGATTTTCCCTATTTTCTCATATTTCTGTTTCACTTTATCCAGTCTTTCTTTTGAAGCCAATCCCATTTCAAAGGAAAGTGGAGTTAACCGGAAATCTGCATTATCCTGCCTTAAAAGTAACCGGTACTCCGCCCTTGATGTAAACATCCGGTAGGGTTCTTCCGTTCCTTTAGTAATAAGGTCATCAATCAGAACCCCGATGTATGCCTGCGACCTGTTGAGTATAAAACCCGGTTTCCCTGAAATTTTCAAATGGGCATTTATCCCTGCCATGATCCCTTGTCCGGCAGCTTCCTCATAGCCTGTAGTTCCATTGATCTGCCCTGCAAAATATAAGTTTTCGATAATTCTTGTTTCGAGGGTGAAATTTACTTGGAATGGTGGGAAATAGTCATATTCAATTGCATATCCGGGACGAAAAAATTTTGCATGTTCAAACCCTGGTGTCTTATACAATGCTTCAAATTGAATTTCTTCCGGTAATGAAGAAGAAAATCCATTGACATAAAATTCAATGGTATTCCATCCTTCTGGTTCTATAAAAAGTTGATGATGGTCTTTGCCTGCAAACCGGTCGATCTTATCCTCAATGGAAGGACAATACCTTGGTCCTCTCCCGGATATTCTACCTGTAAATAATGGCGACCTGTCGAATCCCTTCCGTAAAATATCATGTACCTCAGGATTTGTATTTGTCAGGAAACAGCTCTTTTGTTTGATGGGTTTTGGAGTTTCAAGGAATGAAAAGCATTTCGGGTTTTCATCCCCTTTTTGCTCTTTCATTTTGGAAAAATCCAGTGATCTGCCATCTACCCTGACTGGTGTACCAGTTTTCATTCTACCCGTGGAGAACCCCAGGCGAATAAGACTTTCTGTTAAACCTATTGAAGCTTTTTCTCCGATCCTTCCACCTCCAAAATGCTTCTCGCCGATATGAATAATCCCATTTAAAAAGGTTCCATTAGTAAGAATTACTGCTTTTGATTTTACTTCCATTCCCAGGCTGGTTTTTATACCAACTGCTTTTTGTCCTTCTGTAAGGACCTCATAGACGGTATCCTGCCAAAAATCTATATTTTTTATGCTTTCAAGTACCCGTCGCCATTCCTCTGAAAACTGCATACGGTCATTCTGTGCACGAGGGCTCCACATAGCAGGCCCTTTTGATTTGTTCAACATCCGGAATTGGATCATTGTCCTGTCAGATACTATCCCCGTATATCCTCCCAATGCATCTATCTCACGTACAATCTGTCCTTTTGCAATACCTCCGATGGAAGGATTGCACGACATTTGGGCCATATTCATCATATTCATAGTGATCAGGAGTACCTTGGACCCCAGAGTTGCAGCTGCCGCAGCTGCTTCACAACCGGCATGGCCAGCGCCTACTACAATAATATCATATTCAGGGAAATACCTCATGTTCCACGTGAAACGTTAGAAAACAATTTGCAAAGATAAAACTTAAATATGTTCGTATTTATTCAGGTGGTAATCTTCCTTTTCTCTCATTTTCCTCTTTTCCATCCCTGTCTTATCCCTGTATCCCAGCAAATGGAGGACTCCATGGATCATCACTCTCCGTAATTCCCTGTCCTTTGGTTCTCCGAAATTCTCAGCATTCTCCACCACCCTTTCAATACTGATATATATATCACCGGAAATAATCTCCGGTTGTTCCGCAAATGGGAAGGTGAGGATATCGGTCAATGTAATATGATTAAGATAGACTTTGTTCAGTTCGAGTAAATAATCGTCGTTGCAGAAAATAAAATTTATATACCAGGGCTTTTTATTCTCTTCGCTGATCGTCCTTATCAACCATGCACGAATTGCATTCTTGTTTTTAAGGATAAACGAAGTTCCCTCTGAGAAAAATTGGATTTTGGAATTCACAAAGGAAAGATTAAGCCAGTGATTTCTGTTTTTCGAAATACTGGTGTAATTTATTGATCCGGGAAAGGGTTGTTTCCCGATATATGCTTGATATATCGAATGTTATCTCGACCGAGTTTCCCTCATCATTATAGGATACATTATCTGCCAGGGCACGTATCAGGAATATTCCTTTTCCTATTTTCGCAGAAACCGATTCCTCGCATTCCAAAAGATCAGGAACGGAGGAATAATCAAAACCTTCACCTTCATCTTCTATCCTGAAGGTTAATACCCTGGAACCTGAATGATAGGTAATTATCACCTGCTTATTGATGTCATTTTTATTTCCGTGTATAATTGCATTTTTCACTGCTTCTTCAACGGCAACGAGGATATTTCCAAAGTATGAATCATTAAGGTAATGCTGATCGCAAATCTCCTCAACAAATTTTTCAATTTGAGAAAGATTCATCAATGCAGATGGAATCTTCAGTTCCTTAGTCTGGTTACTCATATCATCTTTCGAATTTCAGAAAATAACTGTTGATCTTGTTTTTATAAAAATAGTTATATGATGGCTGGACAGTTTTTAATAGTTCAGTCGATGACGATTTTTGCATGTTATACTGAAAATTTACCTTAGGGTTACTTATATTCCCTTCTTTCGCTTCGGTTGACTGTCTTTTTTCTTCCTGGTCCCTCTTTTGTTCCGCTTTTTCTGATTCGAGCAAACGTGTCAGGATCTCTTTTTGCCGGTTAATTGTTTCCTGCAAGATCCGTTTGTTAACAAGATCCTTTTCCGTCTTTTCCATTTGTTGAGCAGCATCATTCAAATTATTCTCATCCTTAATCCCCTGCTCATTCAACTGATCAAGGTACTTGCTCATTTCGTTCCGGATCGCTTCCTGTTCAGCAGCAAGACGTGCCAGTTGCTCACTCATCTTGCCGCTCCCGGCTTTACCGGTTTTTTCTTTCCCTTCTTTTTTCTGGGATTCCAATTGTTTATTCAGTTTCTGCAATTGGTCGTTCATCTCCTCCTGCATGGCCCTGATATTCTTCATTGATTTTTTTCCGTTTGTCTTGCCATTTTTACAGGAAGATTTTCCGCTTTTCTGACATTGGCTTTGCAGATTACTTTCCATTTGTTTTAAGGCTTCCGACAACAGTAATGCCAGGTTATTGACAGATGTCATGACATACTGTTGTTTGGATGCCGCGACTTGTACATTACGTGAGTTCAATGTATTTACAGCATCCTCAACATTTTGGTTGATACTTGAAACCTCGCGCATGATATAAGGTTTAATCATTATCTGACGCTTAGCCAATTGATATAAAGAGTCTTCTACCATTGCCAGGTCATCTTTGAGGTCATTCTGATCTTGTATAATTTTAAGATATTTTGGATCAGCATGTTGGGTGGTTTGTGTCTTACTTATAAGGTCTTCCTGATCAAATGAGATCCTGACCAGGTTTTCAAGAATCTGGCGTAACCGTTCAGTATCTTCTCCCAGCTGTTCGTTATCCATTTCATCTTCTAGATCCTGCAATTGCTGGGACAGGGATTTCATCCCTCCGGCTGCCTTCTGTTGCGATTTAGCGGCATCTTTACGGTTCTTTTTAGCGAGTGCCTGAGAACTGTTATTTAATTCATTCTGTATATTTTCCTGGTTTTTTTCAGTATTCGGAAATTGATTCGGTTCCTCCAGCTTTTTATTCTTATCTTCAAGATCGTCAATTTTCTTTTTCACATTATCAAATTCATTATTGATTTCTTTTTGACCCTGCTCAAGTTTTTCAGCGGTACTCTCATTCTTTTTTGAATCATCCGAAAGCTTTTGCTGCTTTTCCGCTAACTGCTTAATTTTTTCAATTGTTTCTGACAAGTCTTTCTCAAACTCAATCTGTTTAAATAATTCAAGGGTTCGGTCAAGCTGTTTCTCCAGATCTTTATTGCTGAATTTCATCTTTTCCAGGAGGTCGTTGACTTTATCCTTATCAAGTTTATCCAGCATTTCCCTTAATTCATCGAACATTTTCTTCATTTTATCATCCATAACCTGGTTAAACAGCTCATTTAACTGTTTCTGTTTATCCATGATCGATTGATCAATGTTTTTATATTGCTCTTCATAGCTGTTTTTCTGCTCATTCTGCTGCTGGATTTTCTCTAGGTTTTCTTTTACTTCTTTTTGGCGGTCCAAGAGATCCTCTATCTGTTTTTTATCCTGCCAGTTAAGGCTATTTTTATCGATCAGCCTCTTATTCAGATCATCAATTTGCTGTTGTAATTTTTTGGCTTCGCTTAACGTAGTTTGGAGATCTTTCGTAATGTTCTGTTCCTGTTTAGCAGTGAGGTTTTCAATGGCTTCTATAGTAGGTGCGTTAAATTGGAACATCCCGGACCGGGCACATTTTGGACCATGAATTCCATCATTATCGCAAACTTCAAAATAAAAATCTAATCGATCCCCCGGATTTTTAATGACCCGGGAAAGGTCTATAGAATAATAAAACTGTTGCTGGTTGATATTTTTATTGATGGCCAGGTTGTCAACCTTCGTGAGTTTTTGGGTTGTATCTCCATTATAGGAAATCGTATAATTGAATGTTAACCTGCTGAAGCCATAATCATCCTTTATCACACCCTGGAAATAAAGATGTGATTTTAAGGTGGTGTCTTTCGTTTCCGTAACCGTTATCGTTGGAAAGGCATCCTGTATAACGGTAATGGTATAGGACAATGAATCGTTCTTTTTGACATACGAATTATTGGCCCGGATTGAATAACGTATGCTTTTCGGAAATACTGCAGTATATTCGAAGGTATTTCCGTTATTTTTTCCCAAAACTTTCATGATGGTATCCAGCCGCATTAAAAGTTCGTCAACGTCCTTTGTGTAAATCTTCCAGGTTACTTTTGTTCCTTCCGGTATTATAAAATCTCCCGTATTTTCAAGGATCTCACCTTTCCTGTTCAGGTAATCCGGGTAGTTTAAAGCAACATCATAATTCAGGATCGTCGGCTTTGGATAGACTTTCAATTCATATTCGCCGGTTTTATATTTCCCCGCCACAAGCCTGAAGGATGTAGTTTTCTGGAGAGTTTTAAACGTATAGGAAAATAGTATCTTATTATCTTTATTGAGTTTAAAGGAGGCTCCTTCAGTTTCCAGGAAAATTTCCTCCGGGATCAGTTCACCGGTGATTTTTACATTAAGTGTAAAATCTTCCTGTTGAAAAGCTTCCAGGCTTTTATTTAGAATCAGCAAATGGAAGGGCATCTCTACGGCAAATTCTTTATTATAATAGATAATCCTTTCTGTAGGCCGGGTGATAAACGAAGGAAAGATGAAGGCCAATAAAAGCAGGATAAACAATGGGGGTAAAGCATACTTGAGAAATTTCCTGTTCCCGGAAAGATCGATGGCCGACAGGAATACTATTGGTTTTAACTGAATTATCTTCTGATCGATGCTTGCCTTAACCAATTCGATATTTTCTTCACCGGATTCATTAAGTTTCTTTAATTGTAATGTATTCAGAAGTTTATCCTGGATCTCTTCGAAATGCTTCCCGATTATCTGTGATGCCTGTTCATAGGATATGATCTTCCCTATTCTTCTTATCTTTAAAAGTGGATCGGCAATGTAATAATAGAAAACGCCTGCATTTACGAGGATGAATAAATAAAACAGTACCGTTCTTGTACCGGACCCGAAATGTCCAATATACTCCAGGAACGTAACCAGAAGGAACGAAAAAACAAGAACACCCACATACAATATCAGCCCTTTCAGGAGCTGATTCCGGTAGTATTTCCTTATAAATTCATCCAGTTTCCGGATTAGTATCTGATAATTATCAGGCATGCTTTTTTGTTCTTTCAAATAAAAACGATCGTTAAGTCAGATTATTTTAACACCATTATTTTGGATACAAAGATAGCAATCAACGGGTTTTCTTTTATCAGCGTCAAAAAATAACGCTAATTTTGTTCTCCTTGTTTCATATTCTTAACCCAACAATAACTGCATGGATCTTTTTTTCTCCGATTCTTTACCTGTCAGCCGATCTGAAAAGGAAAAAAGGCTGAATCAAAAAGCCAGGGCAATATGGATGACCGGTTTGTCAGGCTCAGGCAAATCAACGCTTGGATTAGGACTTGAAAAAGAATTGTCCACCCGGGGTTTTCTGGTGCAGCTTCTCGACGGAGACCTTGTAAGGACAGGAATAAACAATAATTTATCTTTTTCTGTTCAGGACCGCCAGGAGAACATTCGCAGGATCGCCGAGGTCAGTAAGCTGTTCATCCATTGCGGGATCATTACCATCGATTGTTTCATAAGCCCTACGAATGAGATCCGGACACTCGCAAGGGATATTATCGGGAAAGATGATTTTATTGAAGTTTATATGAACGCATCCCTTGAATCTTGTGAACTCCGGGATGCCAAAGGTCTTTATGCCAAAGCCAGAAGAGGCGAGATCAGGGATTTTACGGGAATCGGTTCCCCTTTTGATCCGCCGGAACACCCGGATCTGGAATTAAACAACTCCGAACTAACCATCGAAAAAACAATCGAAAAAGCGCTTCATTTCATTCTCCCTAAAATTCAAATCTCTGAACGTTAATCTTTTTTGTTATGAAGGATTCAATGATACGTGTCAGGTTTGCACCCAGCCCTACAGGACCTTTGCACATTGGGGGCGTTAGAACAGCGCTCTATAATTATTTGTTTGCCAGGAAATACGGTGGGAAATTCATTTTGCGTATAGAAGACACCGATCAGAACCGCCAGGTGGCAACTGCCGAGGAATATATCATGGAATCACTGGATTGGTGCGGGATACTTTTTGATGAAGATCCAAGAAAAGGTGGCCCCTATGGTCCGTATCGCCAATCCGAGAGAAAGGAAATATATGGTCATTATGCTTTACAGCTTGTCAGGAATAAGTTTGCCTATTATGCCTTTGATACGGAAGAGGAATTGGAACAAATGCGTCAACGGTTAAAAATTTCGGATCCTGCTTTTGCCCAGTATGGCCCTGCGACACGGCTCGAAATGAAAAATTCCCTTACCCTGACTGAAAATGAAGTTCAGCAAAGACTTAAAGATGGAGAGCCTTTCGTAATCCGCATTAAAATTCCTGAAAATGAGGAGATCATAGTCAATGACCTGATCCGGGGAGAAGTCGTAGTTCATTCGCATAACCTGGATGATAAGGTACTGTTTAAATCAGACGGTTGGCCCACCTATCATCTGGCAAATATTGTCGACGACCATTTGATGAAGATTACGCATGTGATCCGGGGGGAAGAATGGCTGCCATCAGCCCCGCTACACGTCCTGCTTTACCGGTATATGGGATGGGAAGCTGAAATGCCTGAGTTTGCCCATCTGCCTTTATTGCTTAAACCGGATGGTAACGGGAAACTAAGCAAGCGTGACGGTGACCGGTTAGGATTCCCTGTTTTCCCATTGCAATGGACCGGTCCTGATACACAGGAAGTTTCATCCGGTTACAGGGAAACCGGCTATTTACCGGAAGCATTTATCAATATACTCGCATTTTTAGGCTGGAACCCGGGGACCGAACAGGAATTGTTTAGTTTGAACGAGCTTATCGATCAGTTTTCACTGGAAAGGATCGGAAAGCATGGTTCCAAATTCGATCCTGACAAAGCAAAATGGTTCAACCATCAATATCTGAAGCTTAAAACCGATGAGGAGTTAGCCGGGTTGTTATCTCCCACAATTGAAAACCGGGGCCTGAAATTCAATTTTAACTATATTGTTACGGTTTGTGCACTTATCCGTGATCGTGTGTACCTTATTCCCGACCTTTGGAATAATTCCTGGTTCTTCTTCATCCCTCCTTCAGCATATAGCCAGCAGGTGAAGCAAAAGATCTGGAAACCTGAAACCCCGGGACTGGTGAAAGCATTTTTAGAGGAAGCAGGCAAGCTTGTCGAATGGAACAAGGATAACCTGCATGCGATGCTGGAGGTTTTTCTTTCCGGTCATAATGCTAAAATGGGCCAATTGATGAATCCATTGCGTTTACTGGTTGTTGGCGATAACCAGGGACCGGGTATGACAGATATAGCTGGAATCTTAGGAAAAGAAGAAACCTTAAGAAGGATCCGAGTCGGATTGGAAAGAATTTAGTCGCGTTTTTACTAATTTTATTACAGTTTTTACAAGTATAAGATACTAAGATACAATGAAGAGACCTTTAGCTATATTGCTGATACTTAGCCTGTTTGTTTCTCATCACCTGATCGCCCAGGATAACTCATCGAAAGAAAAACCCGGGAAACAGCCATTGCAAAGAGCTTCAAAACCGAAAGACGCGGAAAAAAGCGTTAACAGGTGGAGTTTAGGCATCAATATTGGCATGTATGATGCCAATAAATATCCAGCTAATTTTTATAACGGAAGTGATCAGAATGTGAATAATGTCAGTTATTTAATGTCGAATACTTACTGGAAGGATGATATTAAACAGTCACTCGGGCTCAGTATCACCGATTCGGTTAAAGTTGGAGAATTTCCCACCAATATGCATTATAAGATTGTCATGAGTGGTGGCGTTTTTGCCCGGTATAATCTCAGCAGATATTATGGTGTTTGCCTGGATGTCAATTACACGCAACTGAAAGCAGAGAATGTGGTTACTTTCCTGGTCAATCCGCAATATAATTACACTTTGCCTGATATCCGGCTGATCCCGATCAGTGGAGTGGAACAAAGGATCCATATTGATCTTTTAATGCAACGGAATTTCTGGCTGAGATCAAAAATCTATTTATTTCTCCAGGGAGGGTTGAACATGAATTATACGCATGTCATGAAATCAATCATTTATGTTGTAGACAAGGAGTATTCGTTGATCAATATTTACGGTTCCCAGGTATATGTTCCGGGCTCCAATCTCCAGGAAACCCAGGTGGTCGAGGGGGGTCTCGGGTATGGTCTTGCTTTGGGAGGAGGAGCCGGAATACCGTTGGTCGATATCTTTGGCATTGAACCCGGAGGATTTATTAACTTTAACAATGTTGCTCTTACAGGATATACCCAATTCAAGCTTTCCTTCGGTTTTTACGTGAGATTACTGTTCGGAAATATACGGCACCATATCGAGGACGACGAAAACCGGTAAGGTTAATCCTGGTAATTGTATAGTTTACTGTCCCCTCTGTCGTCCCTCGATAAAAACAAACCCCGTAAACTATTGATTTACGGGGTTCTTGCTGATTAATTTAGTTGTCCGACCAGGACAATCACCTTTAACTTCTCATTGATTTGTATTGAACAATTGAAAACAGCAGATAATAGGGTTTTCAAAACATTGTAAAATTATAACTATATCAAAAAAGAACAATAAAATACAAATAAACATTATTTTACCGTCCCCTCTACCGTCCCCTTTTCGCTTTTTTGTATTATCTTTGTCCTGTTCAAACCTTAAAAACCTTTCATCATGGCAGGCACCGTTACATTTATTCTGAAAAATCCCGAATCAAAGAAAGAAAAAGGGAATCAAATTAATAAGGAAACCCCTATTTACCTTGTCTTTTGGTACGATCAGATCAGAATTAAAATTTCCACAGGGGAAAAGATTTTCACCAAATATTGGATTTCTAAGGATCACAGAGCCAGGGAAACAAAACCCATTAAAACAGAATTGCAGAATATTAACACCCGTTTGACTACAATTGAAGGGGACGTAATGAATGCCGTCCGGGATCACCTCAACGAAAACGGGAAAATCATTCCCGACAAGTTAAAAGGGGAACTAAAGAACGTTATCAAACCCAAACCCCAGGACGATCCCAAACAAATGACCTTGTTCAGTGCGATCCGGGAGTATATCGCAATGGCCAACAAGGCACCCAAAACGATTGTTTCTTATAATATGACCCTGAACACCCTATTAAAATATAATGAAACCCTGAACAAGGATTTAACCTTTGATGATATCGATATTGATTTTTATGAAAACTTTGTCCGGTTCCTTACCTATGACATTCAATACACCTGGAAAAAAGACCCGGAAAATCCAGACATTTATAAAATTAAGACGGGATACAGTAAAAACACAATCGCAAACCGGATAAAAAATCTAAAGGTTTTTATGAATTATGCGAATGACAAAGGATATACTACTAACCAATGGCACAAACACAGAAAATTCAAAAAGGTTGAGGAAACAGCCGAAACTATTTACCTGAATGAAAACGACCTTTCAGTTCTCTATAGCAAAGATTTATCCTATTTTCCTAAACTTGACCGCGTCCGGGATTTGTTCATTATAGGTTGTTATACAGGTTTGAGGTTTTCCGATCTTTCACAGATAACCCCGGACAAATTTATTAAGGACGGAACACAGTTAAAGATAAAAACGATTAAGACCGGGGAAACCGTTGTTATTCCATTGCATTGGACGATAAAAGAGATACTTCAAAAGTATAGTGGCAAACTCCCCAGGGTTATCAGTAACCAGAAAATGAATGAGTATGTAAAGGATTTAGGTAATCTTTCAAAGATCAATGAACATGTATCGATCACTAAGACAACCCAGGGTTTAAGTTTAGACCGGACTTTTGAGAAATGGGAGCTTATGTCAGTTCATACGGCACGAAGAAGTTTTGCGACCAATATGTTTTTAGCGGAGGTCCCGACCATATCAATAATGAAGATCACCGGACACCGGACGGAACGGGCCTTTATGAAATACATTAAGATTTCACAGGAACAGAACGCCGATAAATTGAGCAAACACCCATATTTCACAAAATCCCCGTTAAAAGTGGTTAATCAGTAATAAACCTTCCAGTAATTAACCGGGGTTTAAAATCTTGATAACTTTGTTTAGTGTTCAAACCAAAGGAGGCAAGAAAATGAAACATTCAGATTATATACAATGGCAGCACTTTACAAAATACCAAAAGGAAAGTGAGAATGAAGCTTTACCGGAAAATATTGAACTGGAGGTGATAGATTTTTATTATCACTACCTATTTACTGTGGAACCATTTTCAATTAAAACCAACATGTTGCAATGGAATTATGAACATTATACTGGTAAAAAAAGTGATTTCCTTTTATTTGTGCAATGGTCAATAAAGGCAATGGGAGAATTTAACTTTAAAGATAAGGATGAAATAATGAAATCCCCAGATACTTCTATTGTTAAAAAACAAGTGAAAGAATGGATTAAACAAAAAAAGCAAGAAAACGCTGTAGGGGGAATGCCGACCGTTTTTCAAAAAATAAAATGGAATGGATCACCTTCCGTTTTTGGCTATCTATTTTTAGAATTTGTAAAACATGGATTTATTGAACCGCCGTTACGCAACGGAGAGTCTAATTATGCAGGATTTGCAAAATTATGCTATCATAACTTCGATATTAAAACCACCCTGGAGAACCTTATTAAGGAAATGAATCCTGGAAAAAATCAATTATCTAATACTAAACAGGCGAAATTCACGATTCCTGACTTATCAGATTTAGCTTAATTTCATTGCATCTTTGAACAATCCGGACTGTTTACGGATTGTTAGAATGGGGTAAAGTGTTTCAAATTTGCAGAAAAAAACTGCAAATGGAAAATCCAATTTTTTTACACAGCACTCCCATAAAAGAGTTGCGGCAAATATTCAGCGACCTATTGGACGAAAAACTTCAACAACACAAAACCGAGGAACCACAGCAACCCGGAAACAATGAATTTTTGACCCGCCGGAATGTGTGCGATCTTCTTAAAATCTCTTTAGCGACCCTCCACTATTATACAAAGGATGGAATCCTGCAAGGGTACCGGATTGGCGGACGTGTTTTATATAAGTCTGAGGAAGTTAAAAACGCTGTTCAGTCAATTCAATCATTAAAATACAAACACCGTTAATAGTAAAACGAAAAGGGATCGATTTCTCAATCCCTCCCCGTTGTTCAAACCTTAATGACTGGCAAGCCAGAAAGGATATACAAAGGTACAACTATAACGGGGTATTGTGAAACGAAAGTAAATTCCTTGACAATTTCTTGATTTCACTTAATTCCGTAGAGCATGGTTGACTATGTGAAACTGAAAATTCTTAATCCAGATATTAAGGGGATCAGGAACCTACCTTTCTTAGACTGGGATCAGCTCACCAGCGAAAGTACTGGAGAAATAAAAAAACACACTGCAAAGTTCAACGGGTTAACAATTGTTATAATAAATGAACGATATTTATACATTTCCGGAAGCTTGCATAAGTATTGGAATTGCATAAATACTGGGATCGAACAAAACTATGATGATTTTTCCTTCCTTTCCTTAATAGGTTCAATAAAGGATTTTTGTGACCGGTTTAACCTCATGCCTGTGAACTGTAAAATTCAAAACATTGAATTTGGAGTAAATGTTAAAACTTGGATCCCGGTAAACGAAGTTTTAAGATCGATTATCAACCATAAGGGGAAAGCCTTTACCCAGGAACATGCCGAAAACAAATTTTTCCGGGAGTGCATGCACAAACGCTATATTGTAAAAATCTATAACAAGGGCTTACAATACAAAAGACCTGAAAAGATATTAAGGTTTGAAGTTAAGTTCATTAAGTTAAAAGACTTGGAACCCTATATGATTTCTACCCTTGCCGACCTATTGGAACGGGATAAAATAACCCCTATAGGCAAGGATTTGGAGACGAATTTCAACGAACTTTTATATTATGACTATACAATACAGGAAATGGACTTAACACCGTCAAAACGTCTTATTTTAAGTCAGGGACAAAGTTCAGGATATTGGGAGAACTTGAAAAAATCTAACCCGGAAAACTATTTTAAAAAACGAAAACGCTTCCGGGAATTAGTCAGGACTTATGGGAACCAGAATATTCAGGAAACGACTAAGAACCTAATTATTCAGAAATGGAATAATCTCTTGTTTTCTGAATTCGAAGGATTACAGGATTTAACTCTGTATAGTAGCGGTTAATTAATGGAAAGTCTATTTCTTACAAGGTCAAAGCTTTTATAAACTGCTAATTACAAAACGTATGAAAAAATGTTCTTATGTAGTCACAAGAAATTAATAATGCCAAAAAACCTGCAATTATAGCAGTTAACAGCCATCCCAAAAATTTTAACAATCGTTTTAACCTAAACTTCCATCGAGCCCACTGAATATCCTGTCCATGAGTTTCAATCAATTCCTCCAATTCACAATAAAGATTGTATGCTTCTTGATATAACTCAAACGCTGCATTATTATTCTTTGATTCAGTTTTTCTAGCCTCTCTTACTTTGTTTTTTGTCCGATTTTTTAAATCTCGATATCGAGGATAAAATAGCCCATTATCAATTAATGTAAGATCAATACTTTTTGTTTGATTCTCAAACTTCTTTACTTTTTCAAATAAGGAAACGTTTAGGAATTTATAACAGTCAAAAATGATCCGACTTATATGTCTCTTTGCTTTTTGTAGCTCTCCTTTTATATCATCATCAGATATATCATCTCTATAACATTGAGCTACATGATCATTAAATGCCCGAATTTCATTAAAAATTGGAAGTGGAAATGTTTCCTCTCTTGCTTCGAAGTCCGCAATTAATATTTTAATCACTTCATTATAAGATTTATATAATTCTTTTAATGAAGGTTGAAAATCAAACGGCATGGAGAGGTGTTAAATTTTGGACAGCTTTTTGTCAATTCTCCCCATAGGGATAAGCCTTTGCAAAAAAAGGTAAACCGACCCTCTGGAAATTAAAACATTTCCAATCTTTATAAGATATTTAAACTTCTTTCTGGCCTTTTTCTCCAAAGTATTATCAATATCTACTGCGTCCATAGATATCATCTCTTGCACAGAAATTCCAGTACGCCTTTCAATTGACTTCTTGCTTTTGTCATTTAAAACAAAATACATTTGCGAGGTTTTTTGTTAATGTTATGGTGTTTTACACGCCAGATTATATTATCGAGGCAATCTATTGAAAAAAACAAGCCAATATAGACTATTCTTCAGTATGTATTGATAAATTACAAGACATTACCGTTAAAATGTCGGTATACTTGTATCTTTTTATTAATTTCTTCCGAGTATTCAATATGGGGTAGATATTTCAATTACGGGAACCCGTAATTGAAAACGCCTAACATTTTATCTTATTTTTGGTACTCAATAGATAAAAACAGATTTGATGACAAAAATAGTGTTTTTATTTCATTTACGTCATTTAATTGATCATTTATTAAACAAGACATTGTTAATAACCGCACATTTACTTCAACTTATATATAGCGTTACTATATCCCTTCAGGTTATCCCCTACCAAAGTCCTCTACCCTACTTGTAGGCAAAGCGCCACAGTTGTCCGTAATTTCCCATAGAAAAATTTCTGAAAATTCCTGAAAAAGAATGCTTTTTAATGCTTGCAGGAGCCGGAAAGGGAGATTGGGAACCGGAACCCAACCAGATAACCCAACCTGTAGGTCAGGGGAGCCAGCCAGGGGTGTAAACAGCACCAGATTATACTTGTCGAAGACAATTGAAGCACATTTTTTTAAACGTCTGCACGTGTTCGGGTAACCCCGTATATGGGCATTTTTGGGGTATTTACCGTTTTTAATCGCTTGGCAGAAAAAACAAAGAATAAACTCGTCTTACTTTTCTTTCAGCGCATTAGTTCTTAATGTGAAAAGTTATCTTTCCTCGATCTGTTCTGTCATTCGAGAGTTTTTTTGCGGTAGTTTTCAATAAAAGGAACCAACAATCCTACTTGATGATTAATACATCAGTATAGGTAAAAATGTATCTATATCCGGCGGTAAAATATACAAATGGGATTAACAGCTCAAATTGTCCCCCTTGACCTGTCGATTTTGACAACCCCTATGCCTTAGATTGTTCATCTTTTTAAAATGAATGGTTAGTATCACTTTCTGTTTTCTAATTAAAATACCGCAAGGGGGTTCGGTAGTTTTGAACTTGCTGTCAGGGAAAGACACTTATTAATAACAACAAACCCAATAATTCCATTTATTCAATACAACCATATCTCTCTAGGTTATCCCCTACCAACCTGCCTACCGAAGCTTGCGGGAAAGCTCCTTTGATCACCAATGATTTCGTAAGATAAAAACCCAAAAAAATTCCGGAAAAGAATGCTTATTGGCTACTGCTTCCGCTGATCTGGTGAATGACATTAAATTGCTCATTTCCTTTTAGATGATCTTGGTTTTTATCATCCCGCTAAGTTAATGAATGAATGATTTAAGTGCACTGAAACTGAATAATTTGTTGAATAGTCTAAAAATCTATAGGTTTACCTTCAGAATCATTCATACGGTAAAGATCTCTTAGTTCAACTGAGAAGTTATAAACACTTTTTTTTCTGTAACCCAGAAAGGTATGATCTGGAGTTCCGAGTAAAGTACCAACGGTATACTGTGGTTCTGTTAAATCATCAACTTCAGTTGACTTTGATGCAATTATTGAATACATATTACCTTTTTGATAAATAAACTCTTCTTGATAATCTAAACCCGGTATGTGGCAAGGACCTTCTTTTTTTGATATGAGCGTATAGCCCTCTTGATTGCGCTTATACATAATTTCTTGCAAAAAAATATCCAATGCATTTTTATTT
This sequence comes from uncultured Bacteroidales bacterium, assembly GCA_903929315.1. GTDB lineage: Bacteria > Bacteroidota > Bacteroidia > Bacteroidales > FEN-979 > CAIYUC01. Next base: position 21,224 of record CAIYUC010000178.1, on the reverse strand, counting down.
TCAGTAGTTCCTGAGAATGTTATGGACTTTGGTTCCATTTTTTTATTTAATTGAATATTAACATCGACGGAAAGATCACCTTTTATATTGGAAATTGTAATTTTGGGCTTGTTTTTATAGGAATTATAGATATCATCTATCGGTGTATATTGTTTTGTCTGGCTAAACAATGAACTGAAAATAAATATTGCAAGTAATATGAAATTGGTTCTCATACGTTTAGGTTTTAGGATTAAGTATAAAATTACTTCAAATACTGGGACTAAAGAGTTTTATTAATAATATTCCGCAAGCTGGGTGAGTAACTGTTTTTGTGGTATAAGTTTATATTTTCCAATTACTTGCAATACATATTAATAAAATCATAAGCATTTATGAGACCGAGTTCGCCGGCTTTATTCCAGTCTAAGCAAGCTCCCTCTTTATCACCAAGTAGGTGCTTTGCCAACCCCCGATCATTATATGCATCTGCATATTGAGGATTAATCGTAATTGCATTAGTAAAATCCTGAATAGCACTTTTGTAATCTTGAAGTTGAACCTTTGCCTCACCCCGATTATTATATGCCACTGCAAATTGAGGATTAATCTCAATTGCTTTAGTATAATCCTGTATTGCACTTTTGTAATCTTGAAGGTCTTCCTTTACAAAACCCCTATTATTGTAAGCATTTGCGAATTGAGGATTAATCTCAATAGCTTTATTAAAATCCTGCATAGCACCATTGAAATCTTGAAGGTGTTCTTTTGCTGCACCCCGATTACGGTATGCCTCTGCGAGTTCAGGATTTATTTCAATGGCTTTATCAAAATCATGTAGAGCACCATTGTAATCTTGAAGTTTAACCTTTGCCAAACCCCGATTATGGTATGCCTCAGCGAAATGTGGATTAATCTTAATAGCTTTATCAAAATCCTGTAGAGCACCTGTGTAATCTTTAACCACATACTTTGAACAACCTGATTTGTCATATTCTAAAGCAGTTTGTGAAAATACTTGAGAGAATGGTAAACATAAAAATACAATACTGAATAAAATCCTTTGCATAACTATCTTATTAATCAAAACACTATAAAATTTCACTCAACGTCTTGAAACCCTTTAAACTATTGTAATTTACAAAGGTTGTTATTATTTTGGAACATATACTACTTGCCAATAGGGATCTCCATGACTATCATACATAATTATTAAATCTTTTTCATTCAAACCATTAAAGGCATCACTTTTTAAACTATAATTCTGGGTGCAATTGGTTTCCCATATACTTTGTAGCAACATACCCCATTTTTGTTCTTCTTTATGGCAGGCGTCTTTATGTAAGTTTAAATAAGATTGATATCGACATTTACATACTTCAGTATAATCAACTTGTGATGCATTTTTGGAATCTTCCTTCTTTTTAATAATTTCATCAGGTGAAGCAATCATTCTACCATATCTGTCATAACCAATAGGCTGACTACCCCTGACCCCTGAATCGTAATTTGGGTTAACAATACTAACATGAACATCGTTAGGGATTCGGCCTTCGTAAGAATCTTTAGCCCTTAAATAAAAGGTGTGGAACTTGTCTTTTGCCATACCTTCAAGAATGTTCCCCTTTTGGGTGTATTTTTCAAAGGCTTTATCTTCCGGCAATAAATATAACGAAAAATGATTGTTATTTGATAACATGAAGATTACATCATGGGAATTACCTGTTGCCCACATTTCAAAATATTCTGCTTTTGCAGCTACTTCTTGAGGACTGGCAATTTGTCGTCCATATTGATCATAACCTGAAGGAATTACCCCTTGTACTCCAGAACTTTGATTTGTTCCGATAATACCCCAATTAGAGTATGATTTTTGAAAATGATCAAAACTTTCTTTGGCACCCCAGTAAATTTTATTGAATTCACTTCTTGGCATTCCCGGATAAATATTTTCTGTAAGTGATGGAGATTCTTTAGAGGTATATTTTGAATATGCATCATCTTCTGATAGTAAGATCAACACATAACCTTTATCCCTTGCATCAGTGGCTATATCATTAAATCCAAACCTGCCAATATAAAAAGGGAAGAAATCTTTTTTGGAGTAGGTTATTTGACCATAGAATTTTGGAAGCATCAATAGAACACCTATCAATACTAATGAATAAAAATAAATTTTTGTTTTCATGATATACCTTTTACATTATATATAATAATGAACTCGTTAAACAATTATATGTGGATTCCCTAAGAAAATGATTTGTTCTCTCTGTGGTTATTCATTTCTTATTACTTTTTCTGAACAATTTAATAACTGATAATCCGCAAAGTGAATGAGTAACTGTTTTATGGTAGACATAGTTTTCTCTGTTATTCGCAGTACTTTTTTATAACATCATAAGCATTCTTTATTCCAAGTTTCCCGGCTTTATTCCAGTCCAAGCAAGCCCCTTCTTTATCATCATTCTTATACTTTGCATTTCCTCGGTTAAAATATGCTTCTGCATATTGAGGATTAATTTCGATGGCCTTATCATAATCTTCTATGGCTGCATTGAAATAATAACGAGCAGCCTTTGCTCTGCCCCTTTCGAGGTATGCAACTGAGAATAGAGGATTTAACTCAATTGCTTTAGTAAAATACTGCATAGCACTAATATAATCCTGAAAGGACTCCATTTCCATTTCGCCCCGATTGTAATATGTTCCAGCGAATCGAGGGTTAATCTCAATAGCTTTGTTAAAATCTTGTATTGCACCATCGTAATCCTGACAGGAATCCTTTAACAATCCCCGATTATTATAAGCTTCCACAAACAAAGGTTTAATCTCAACTGCTTTATTAAAATCTTCTATTGCACCATCATTGTCCTGAATGGAATGTTTTAATAATCCTCGATTATTATATGCTTCCGCATATAAAGGGTTAATCTCTATGGCTCTATTATAATCTTGTAAAGCCTCTTTAACAAGTTGTAAGGAGTTCATTGAAATAGCCCTATTATAGAATGCTTCAGCATATAAAGGACAAATCTCAATTGTTTTATTATAATCTTTGATTGCACCTATGTGATCCTTGCTGGAAGCCTTTGAATAGCCCCTATTGAGGTATGCATCTGCGTATTGAGGGTCAAGCTCAATAGCTTGACTAAAATCCACTATAGCACCTATAAAATCCTGAGTTAAGGCTTTTACCTCACCCTTATAAAAGAATGCTTTTGCTTCTGGAATGTTAGAGTTTGGAAATCTCTTGTTCTTTCTTGATTCAACCTTCAATTGGAGGTACTCCCTGATCCGATCAAACATCTCCATTCTCTCCGCCAAGGTCTTCTTTGGCTTTTCTTTTGGTCCCATATTTATTTGATTTTATCATTGTAGTAGGGTTAAAACAATAAGACCTTAAATGAAAGATGATACTATTATGTGTAACAAAAAACAGCGTGAGACAATTGCCTACCGCTGTTAAGGCTCGACCAAGAGCCCATGCCGCAAATAAACAATGCCCACGCTGAGCTTGGGCATTTGCTTACTATCCTGCGACATTGTTGAAATAGGTCGATTTTAACAGCAGAATTCAGCTAAACGCTAAATCTTAAAGGTATCTCCTTTTCTCTTATACTCCTTTCTTCATACATTCAAAATTAGTAATTTAATTCAAATCAATAAAGATACTATACAATAAAAAAATCACAATCCAAGGTCTTATGTTCTTCTTTTCATTCCAATAATGATTTTACCGTCCCCCCTACCGTCCCCCGGAAAAAGAAAAACCCCGTAAACATCATATTTACAGGGTTTTTCAGTCATTAATTGTTGTCCGACCAGGGCTCGAACCTGGACTCTACTGATCCAGAGTCAGTTGTGTTACCAGTTACACCATCGGACAATAGGGTGTGAGTTTGTGTGTGATGGAAGTGTGAGTGTGAGGTGCAAAATTATTGATTTTTTCCGATTTTCACCCAGGAATCCTTTAACGTTACCGTACGGTTAAAGATCAGGTTATTCCCTGCAGAATCCTTGTCAACACAAAAATATCCGATCCTCTCGAATTGAAATTTGTCACCGGGATTTGCCCTCAGAATGGAAGGTTCGATTTGTCCTGTTATCACTTTTAACGAATCGGGGTTGAGAAAATCTTTGTAGTCTTTCCCCTCAACTGCCTCATCCGGATTTTCTTTCATAAACAACCGGTCATAAAGCCGGATCTCCGCTTTAATCGCATGTTTTACTGATAACCAGTGAAGCGTACCCTTCACTTTGCGATTACTTTCCGGCATTCCGCTTCGGGTTTTCGGATCATATGTGCAATGAATTTCTGTTATCTCTCCGGTGGAAGGATCTTTTACAAAGCTTTCACATTTTATGATATAAGCTGACCGCAAACGCACTTCTTTACCGGGGGAAAGCCGGAAATACTTTTGGGACGGGATCTCCATAAAGTCCTCTTTCTCAATATAAAGTTCACGTGAAAACGGGACTTTTCTTTTACCGCGGGATTCATCTTCAGGATTATTTATTGCTTCCATTTCTTCGGTCAGGTCTTCCGGATAATTATCCAGTATGACTTTCAATGGATTTATCACCGCCATAACCCTGTTGGACCTTTTGTTGAGATCTTCCCGGATACAGAATTCAAGAAGGCTCACATCGATCACATTATCCCTTTTTGCCACCCCGATAATATCGGCAAAATTCCGGATGGCTTCCGGAGTATAGCCTCTGCGACGTAAACCGCAAATCGTAGGCATTCGCGGATCATCCCACCCGGTTACCTTTCCTTCCTGCACAAGTTCCAATAACTTGCGTTTGCTCATGACGGTATAACTCAGGTTCAAACGGGCAAATTCGATTTGCCGGGGAGCATAGATCCCGATCTCACGGATAAGCCAGTCATACAATGGCCGGTGAACCTCAAATTCAAGCGTGCAGATCGAATGCGTAATACGCTCAATGGAATCGGACTGTCCGTGGGCAAAATCGTACATGGGATAAATGCACCACTGATCCCCGGTCCTGTGATGGGATGTATGAAGGATACGGTAGAGGACCGGGTCACGCATTTGCATGTTGGGCGATGCCATGTCGATCTTTGCTCTTAATACACTGGATCCATCCGGGAATTCACCGTTACGCATACGGGTGAACAGATCGAGGTTTTCTTCGACCGGGCGATTCCGGTATGGACTTTCTTTCCCAGGCCGGCTAAGTGTACCGCGTGTCTCGCTGATCTCATCCGCAGTCATGTCGCACACATATGCTTTTCCTTTTCTTATCAGGATCAGGGCATAATTATAAAGTTCGTTAAAATAATCGGAAGCATAGAAAAGCCTGTCTTCCCAGTCAAATCCGAGCCACCTGATATCTTCCTTGATCGAATCGACATATTCCACATCTTCTTTCACAGGATTGGTATCGTCGAATCGCAGGTTGGTCATTCCGTTGTATTTTTTTGCTATCCCGAAATTCAGGCAGATCGATTTTGCATGACCGATATGGAGATAACCATTGGGCTCAGGCGGAAACCGCGTATGAACTCTTCCGTCATAGACCTGGTTTTTCAAGTCTTCTTCAATAATTTCCTCTATGAAATTTAACGACTTTGCTGTTTTCTCTTCCATTTTGCGTCTTTGCGTCTTTGCGGTGTATTTTTCAATGGCACAAACTTACGAAAATTGCACAAGGCAGCGTTTATTCAGCTAAAATTGATAATTTAGTCTTTTTAAATACAATTTCTTATGGGAAAGATTTTGCTTGAAGGAATGGAGTTTTTTGCTTACCATGGCCATTTAAAAGAAGAACAGATCATCGGAACGATGTTCAACGTCGATCTCGAACTTGAGTTTGATACCTCTGCTGCGGAAAAATCCGATCTGTTGCATGATACGGTAAACTATCAGGAAGTTTATAAGACTGTAAAAACTGTAATGGAACAGAAATCACACTTACTTGAACATGTCGCTTACAGGATCCTGGACAAAGTTCGTTCATCCTTCCCTCATGTCATATCTGCAAAGGTCAGGATCGCGAAGATAAACCCGCCACTTGGAGGCAAGGTTCACCAGGTGGCTTGTATGTTATCCCAATAAATTTTTTTCTATCTTTGCCCTCCCAATTATGGTATCGTGGCCGAGTGGTCAGGCAGAGGTCTGCAAAACCTCGTACAGCGGTTCGACTCCGCTCGATACCTCCCGGAGCAATGAGCAATGAAGAATGAGCAATGAGCAATAAAAGATGAGCAATATTGTCAATTGCCGATTGCTCATTCCTCATTGCTCATTCTTGTTGTTCACTTCTTCCCACTCATCCTGGTTGTTTTCAGGATAGCCCACAGAATCCTTAATATCTCATCACAATCTTTATAAAGTGAGGTGTACTCTTCCAGGGATATAGTATTTGTATTCTTCAATACATTAAGCCAGTATAGAGTTTCTTTAGCTTCTTTATAGGATATAGATATTTTCATTGAAAATTCTGCTTTAGAGATCCCAGCGCAGGCTTCTTCTACATTAGCTCCTATTGACGTACCGCTTTTGAGAAGCTGATTAACCAGAGCTGCCTCGGTCCTCTTCTCCTTTAATTGTCTTGTCAGGAAAACAATTTTTATTGAGAACTGAAAAGACTTCTCTTTTATCACATTTTCTTTCATTGCCGATCAGATTAATTAGTTTATCATTAATCGGCTTTTTTTGAAAAGGTAATACATAAGCAATGAGCAATGAAGAGTGAGCAATGAGCAATATATTGTCCAATTGACAATTGGTCATTCTTCATTGCTCATTAATTATCCATAACTTTGAATCTTAATGTCTGATCATGCCACTAAGCTGGAACGAAATCAAAGACCGTGCGATCCGATTCTCAAAAGAATGGGAAACTGAAACCTCTGAAGATGCTGAGGCAAAATCATTCTGGGATGATTTCTTTAATGTTTTCGGTCTTCACAGACGAAAGGTTGCCAGTTTTGAGAAACCGGTGAAAAAACTGGATGATTCCACCGGGTATATTGATATGCTTTGGAAAGGAACGATCCTGGTGGAACATAAATCCCGTGGAAAGGATCTCGATAAGGCTTATAAACAAGCTTTGGATTACTTTCCAGGACTGAAGGACTACGAACTGCCAAAGTATGTTTTAGTGTCGGATTTTGCCCGTTTCCGGTTATATAACCTGGATGATGATACTCATTGCGAATTCGAGCTGAAGGATCTTTATAAAAATGTAAAACATTTTGGCTTTATTGCCGGGTACCAGAAACATGTGTTCCGGGAACAGGATCCTGTGAATATTCATGCAGCCGAATTGATGGGGAAACTTCATGACCGGTTGAAAGAGATTGGTTATTCCGGCCATCCTCTGGAACTGTACCTGGTCAGGTTGCTGTTTTGCCTGTTTGCTGAAGATACCAGCATATTTGAGAAAGACCAGTTCCGGGATTATATTGAAAATAAAACAAAAGAAGACGGAAGCGACCTGGCTCATCACCTTGCAACTTTGTTTTATGTTCTGAATACCCCCAAGGAAAAACGACTGACCAACCTGGATGAAGATCTTGCCTCTTTTCATCATGTGAACGGGAAATTGTTTGAAGAATCCCTTCCTCCAGCCTCCTTCGACAGTAAAATGCGGGAGATCCTGCTGGAATGTACAGCCTTGGATTGGGGCGCTATTTCTCCTGCGATTTTTGGCTCCCTCTTCCAAAGTGTTATGAACCCGGTTGAACGAAGGAACCTTGGTGCACACTATACCTCTGAGAAAAATATTCTTAAAGTCATAAAGCCCCTGTTCCTGGATGACCTCTGGAAAGAATATGAATCCGTTAATGATAACCGGAATAAGCTGATCCGTTTTCATGAAAAAATTGCCGCTTTTCGGTTTCTTGATCCTGCCTGCGGTTGCGGAAATTTCCTGGTGATCTCTTACCGGGAGTTGAGATTGTTGGAATTGGAGATCATTAAAACATTACAAAAAGGCCAACAGGTATTTGATATTCATGAATTGCTGAAGTTGGACGTGGACCGCTTTTATGGAATTGAGATCGAAGAGTTTCCTTCCCAGATTGCCCAGGTGGCCATGTGGCTGATGGATCATCAGATGAACATGAGGGTAAGTGAAGAATTCGGTCAATATTTTGTCCGGCTTCCTTTACAGAAAAGCCCGAATATCGCTTGCGCCAACGCTCTCCGGATCGACTGGCAAAGCCTGATTGATCCTATTCCCTGGGAGAAGGGAGAACAACGATTTGATTTTATTTATGGAAATCCACCGTTTGTGGGAAAACAGATGATGAATTCTGACCAGAAAGCAGATATGGAGTTAGTTTTCCAAAACGTAAAAGGTGCCGGTGTCCTGGATTTTGTAACGGCCTGGTATATTCGGGCCGGACAATACATGGATCAATCTTCTTCCTTTAAGACAAAATGTGCATTCGTTTCCACCAACTCCATTTCCCAAGGGGAACAAGTCGGTATTCTATGGAATGAGTTGTTTACCCGTTATAAAATAAAAATACTTTTTGCACACAGAACTTTTAAGTGGAGCAATGAAGCACGAGGAAAAGCTGCTGTACATGTTGTCATTATTGGGTTTTCAAATTTTGATATTTTTGAAAAACGAATTTATGAATATGAGGACATTAAAGGAGAACCACATGAAATAAAAGTGAAAAATATTAATCCATATTTAATTGACGGAAAAGATAGTCTTATCAAAAAACGGACTTCTCCCATTTGTAATGTTCAGTCAATGCTCAAAGGGAGTATGCCGAATGATGGTGGTTATCTTATTCTTTCCTTGCAAGAGAAAAACGAATTAATAGAAAGGTATCCAAATTCTGAAAAGTTCATACGCTTATTTCTTGGAGGAGATGAGTTTTTATACGGTATTGAACGATATTGTTTATGGCTTGTAGATATTTTGCCTGAAGAAATTAAAGAGAATAATATTATTTATCAAAGAGTTCAACAAGTTCGAGAAATTCGACTTAAAAGCAAAAGGAAAACAACTGTTAAAGATTCTGAAACACCTATGCTGTTTGGGGAGATTCGTCAACCAAAAACTAATTTTTTAGCTTTTCCAGAAGTTACGTCAGAGAAAAGGAAATACATTCCCATAGGATATTTAAAATCCAATGTAATAATTAGCAATAAAATATATTCAATTTCAAATGCAACGGGGTATTCGTTTGGTGTATTGTGTTCATTAATGCACATGTCTTGGGTCAAATACATATGTGGAAGATTAGAAAGTCGGTTTAGCTATTCAACAACAATCGTTTACAACAACTTCTCCTGGCCTGAAAACCCAACTGAAAAACAGGTAAAAACAGTTGAAGAGGCTGCACAAAAGGTTTTGGCTGTGAGGAACATGTTCTTACAGCCAGAGAAAATGAGCAATGAAGAATTGGCAAATGACAATGGGCAATATTTGACAAAGAAATGTTCATTAGCAGACCTTTATGATCCATTGACTATGCCTCCAACCCTGGTTAAAGCACATCAAGATTTAGATAAGGCAGTAGATCTTTGCTACCGGCCGCAACCATTTCCAAATGAAACTAAACGCATTGAATTCCTTTTTGAGTTGTATGAAAAGTATACGGCAGGGTTATTTGCAAAAAAGAAAAAATAACAAATCTCTTATAGTTCCTAGGAATAGTAATGAGCAATGAAGAATGAAGAATTGACAATTGACAATATATTGCTCATTGCTCAATCTTCATTGCTCATTGTTTCTGGAGTACGAAAATCATATATTTCTTCTCCGCAAGAAATACCTCGGGATTGATTGCACAAATCTCCTTTTTGGATTTTTCGGCGATCGATTTCCTGAGATTTTCCGTTAAATAATAGAGCCATGCTTTTTTGTATTTTAATTTCTCGTCAGCGTAATGCGACAAAGGGATGAGAAACCTGTCAACATACATGTAAATAAGTTTCAGCATAGGTAAAATATGCATGGTAATATCGCGCTGATAGCAGATGGTCCAGCCATGTTCTTTTATTTTGTTCAAAAACTGGATCAGCACATGTCCTGACCCGTTGCACGACTCTTCATTCGTCCGGAAACAATCGGTTATGATCCATCTTCCATGCGGAAGAATAATGCTTTCTGCTTTTTTAAACGCTTCATCGATGGAGATGTACTGAAGAGATTCGGAATTAATGACCGTACCAAACTTTTTTTGTGTCTTTAACTCTTCGAATTTGCAATAATGACAAGGTAAATCCTTATATACCCGTCGAATGTATTGCATTTGGTTATTATCGGGAGTCAATGCTTCGATATTAAAACCATGTTTAAGAAGATAATTGGATAGCCCTCCCATTCCACATCCCACATCCAATACAGGAGAATTTTTGTCTATGATCTGTTCAACAATAATTTCTGCATGTCTTTTTTGAGCGTTTTCAAGCCGGCCAATGGATATATATTCAGGAGATATTTCAATATCATCAAAATATCCAAAATGAAGCATATCATTATGTAATATTTCAGAATAGAGCTTTAACTCAAGGTCATTGGCTGTTTTATTATATTTTGGAGATTTTTTATGGTAAATATAAGCTCCTATAAGTTGGACAGGATTAAAAAAGGGGGAAAGGGTATTTTTCATTAAAAAGATGTCCGTTTGGAGTCAAACAAAAGTATAAAATTTTGTTCAGTTATAACTATCTTTGGCCAAAAAGATACTATGAAATACGTTGGAGCTCATGTCAGCGCTTCGGGTGGCGTGGAAAATGCACCCGTCAATGCACATGATATAGACGCTAAGGCATTTGCGCTTTTTACCAAAAATCAACGGCAATGGTTTTCAAATCCATTGACAGAAACGAACATAAAGCAATTCAAAGCGAATTGTGCCAAATATAGATTTGAACCCGGGCAGATCCTGCCCCATGACAGTTACCTTATCAATTTGGGTAATCCGTCTAAAGGACCTCTTGGTCAATCGCGTAAGGCCTTTTTCGATGAGATGAAACGGTGTGAATTGCTGGGGCTGAAACTTCTTAATTTCCATCCGGGGGCACACCTGAAGCAAATCACTGAAGAAGAATGCCTAAAGCTCATTGCAGAATCCATCAACATGAGCCTGGAGAAGACACATGGAGTTACCGCAGTGATTGAAAACACAGCCGGCCAAGGTAGTTGGGTTGGTTATAAATTCGAACATCTCAGTTTCATTATCGACTTTGTGGAAGACAAAAGCCGTATCGGGGTTTGCCTTGACACCTGCCATACCTTTACATCAGGATATGATATTAAGTCTGATAAAGGGTATGAAGCAACCCTGAAAGAATTCGAAAAGATTGTAGGAATAAAATACCTTAAAGGCCTTCATCTGAATGATACGAAAAAAGATCTTGGCACACATGTTGACAGGCATGAAAATCTTGGAAAAGGTCTGCTTGGTGAAGAACTTTTCAGAAGGATAATGAATGACAACCGCTTTGATAATATGCCCCTGATATTAGAGACTCCGGAAGAAGATCTCTGGGCAAAAGAGATCAAATGGCTTTATAGTTTAGTCAAGTAATTCAGGGCCACCTGGAAAGTCTTTGTGATCTTTGTATAAAACATTGTGCACTTTGTGGTTAATTTAAAAAAACTTAACCACAATGAACACCAGGAAAATACAATGGTCACAAAGAAAGAAGAAAGTACCTTTTGATATTCTTTATTTGTCAGCCCCTTTTACGGATGAGTTTATTGTCCTTTCGGATAAAAGAGATATTCGCTGATCCATACGAGCAGTAAGGTAAAGATACTGCTCAAGACGACACGGAAGAAGGTAGAAAAGAATTCGCTGAAACGGAAGATCTCGAGGTAGAACAATCCAAAATGATGGATCAGAACGAGAATGACTGTATAATATCCGAACCATTTTACACCCTGGTTTCTAAGACTGGGGGAATGACCGATCTGGAATTCCGTTCCCGTGGAGATGGAAGTGATGATAAAAGGGCGTGCAAAGGCCATCAGAACACATGCCGCGGCGTTCACTCCCGGTGTATTCATAAAAAGATCAATCGTTAGTCCGAGAAGGAAGGAAGATATAAGTAACAACCACCGAGGTGTCTCAAAAGGAAGCAGCAGAATGAAATAAACATAAAAATAAGGGTTGATGTATCCTCCTAACTGGATATTGTTCAGGATTAGTACCTGGAAAAACACCAGGAAGAAAAACCGGCCGATATTTTTTAAGTAAACGATTCCCATTATATTTCTCTGGCTTAGTTCAATTGCTGCTTTTAAATGAAGCTTTCAATGCATCCTTTTCCTGGCGCATCATATCGATTACTACTTCAACGTAACTTAAACTGTTGAAGTCCGTTGAAAAAAGAAGCGTTGCATTGTTAAAATTCTCATCCTGCGCAATGGTATAATCATCAATCGTTCCTATGATCAGCCCTTCAGGAAATACATCTGAATTCCCGCTGGTGATGATGGTATCCCCTTTTTCTATAACCACGTGTTTCGGTATCTCTTTCACCTCTCCCCTCCGGTAAGTTCCCCCTCCCCATTCAATGTTCACTAACTGGCCATTTTTCCTGAATTTTCCTGAAATTTTAGTGTCCTTATTCAGAATCGACATCACCCAGCAGAAATGTTGAGAAACGCTGACGATCTGCCCGACGATCCTATTGCCAATGATCACACCCGAATGATTTTCAATCCCATGCAATGTTCCTTTATTCAGCATCAGGAAGTTATTTCTTTTATTGGTGGAATTGCTGATGACTTTAGCGCTGATATATTTGTATTCAAGCTTATAGAGTGTATCCTTGTGATAATAGGAATGAGTATCAGTCTGGTAAAATGCATCCCGGAGATAAGAATGAAGGTTGGCATTATCTTCAGCAAGAATCTTATTTGTCCTTTTCAGGGAAAAATATTCTGAAATATCGGATGAAAGATTTAAAACTGAACCTGCTACATTGGCTGACAGGCGTGAAAGAGCACTATTCTGGTATTCGTTGAAATTGAATAGTAAAACCAGCGAGAGAACTTCCAGGAACAGGAATAAGAAGTAAAAATAGTGTTTCCGGAAGAAATAAAGCAGGTAGCGCATGGCTGCTGTTACTTGATCAAGAAGGTAAATTTGTCAAAATTCTTTAGTGCAATACCTGTCCCCCTAGCCACAGCTCTCAAGGGATCTTCGGCGACATGCACCGTTAGTTTTGTTCGCATGTGGATACGCTTGTCGAGGCCGCGAAGTAATGATCCGCCTCCTGCAAGGTAAATCCCTGTTTCAAAAATATCTGCCGAAAGTTCCGGTGGAGTCATCTCGAGTGCATTCAATACAGCTGCTTCGATCTTGGAGATTGATTTATCCAGGGCATGTGAAATCTCCGCATGATTTACGATCACTTCTTTGGGAATGCCTGTCAGCATATCCCTTCCGTGAACTTTGTATTCGGGGGGAGGGTTGTCGATATCGGCAAGGGCAGCGCCGACTTCAATTTTTATCCGTTCTGCAGTGCGTTCGCCAACATTGAGGTTGTGCTGTTTACGCATATATTCTTCGATATCGGCATCGAATTCATCTCCGGCAATCCGGATGGATTTATTATTCACAATACCTCCAAGGGCGATGACAGCGATTTCAGTGGTTCCTCCGCCGATGTCAATGACCATATTCCCGACCGGTTCAAGAACATCAATTCCGATACCGATGGCAGCTGCCATGGGTTCATGGATCAGTCGTACTTCCTTGGCCCCGGCTTGTTCAGCTGAATCTTTAACGGCTCTTTCTTCCACTTCTGTGATTCCCGAAGGAATGCAGATCACCATCTTCAAGGCAGGAGGGAACCATGATTTCCGGATTTCTATCATCTTGATCATTTCCCGGATCATGTGTTCGGCCGCATGAAAATCTGCAATCACGCCGCCTCTTAAAGGACGGATCGTTTTTATATTTTCATGGGTCTTCCCGTGCATCATCTGGGCTTTTTTCCCCACTGCTATGATCTTCCCGGAACTGCGTTCTATTGCAACAATGGAAGGCTCATCGACAACAACTTTATCATTGTATATTATGATGGTATTGGCTGTTCCCAGATCAATTGCTATTTCTTTCGTAAATAATCCCATAGCCAGAATTTTTTAATGTTTAAAATGTCTTATTCCCGTAAATACCATTGACATATCATGTTCATCGCAGAAGTTGATGGAATCGGCATCCCTGATCGATCCTCCCGGTTGAATCACAACCCCGATTCCTTCCTTGTGCGCAATCTCAACACAATCAGCAAAGGGGAAAAATGCATCCGAAGCTAAAACAGCTCCTTTCAATTCAAACCCGAATTCTTTTGCTTTGATTATAGCCTGCTTCAGCGCATCAACCCGGGAAGTTTGCCCGATTCCACTGCCGATTAGTTGTTTATCTTTCACTAATACAATTGTATTCGACTTCTGATGCTTAACAATGACATTCGCGTATAATAAATCTGAAATTTCGGATTTTAAGGCCGCTTTTTTTGTGACCTGTTTCAAATCGGATTCATGTTCTGTTTTCAGATCTTTCTCCTGTTCAAGGACACCATTGAGGATGGACTTGAATTGCAGGCCTGAGTGCTTAAATGATTTCTTCTTCAGAAGTATCCTGTTTTTCCTCGATTTCAGCAGCTCCAGGGCATTCTCCTCATAGTCCTCCGCGATGAGGATCTCGAAAAAAAGTTTATTTAGTTCTGTGGCAGTATCATAGTCAACCGGGCGATTGGCCGTGATGACCCCACCGAATGCAGAAACAGGATCGCATGCAAATGCATCGAGCCACGCCTCCTTCAAACCTGGCCTGCTGGCTACTCCACAGGCATTCGTGTGCTTGATCACTACAAAAGTCGGTTCGGTAGTAAATTCATCAACAAGACTGATAGCCGCATCGATATCCACAATGTTATTGTAAGAGATTGCCTTTCCATGAAGCTGTTCAAATACTTCATCCAATTTCCCATAATAAATCCCATTTTGATGAGGATTTTCCCCATAACGAAGAGAATTCGGCGTGTTAATGCTTTGCTTAAATACCTGGATCTTTCTTTCTTTATTGAAATATTCAAAGATCCTCGTATCATAATGTGAAGAGACATTAAATGCCTGGGCTGCAAAATATTTCCTGTCTTCTATATCAGTAAATCCCGACTTTGACTTCAACAATCCGATCAGCTCATCGTAATATTCAGAAGAGGGAACGATCAGCACATCTTTAAAGTTTTTTGCAGCGGCCCGGATGAGTGAAATACCTCCTATATCGATTTTTTCAATGATCTCCTGCTGGTCTGTTGTTTGTTCAATCGTTTTCTCAAAAGGATAAAGATCGACGATGACCAGGTCTATGGGTGGTATCTCATACTGTTTCAGTTCCAGGGTATCCTGATCGAAATCCCTTCTGAAAAGGATCCCTCCAAAAATTTTGGGGTGTAGCGTTTTTACCCTGCCACCCAAAATCGAAGGGTATGTTGTGATTGATTCGACGGAAGTTACATCGATTCCAAGATTCCGGATGTAATCATAGGTGCCTCCTGTGGAGAGGATTTTAATATTAAGTCCGTTCAAAATTGAGGCAATGGTATCAATACGATCCTTCGAAAAGACAGAGATTAATGCGGTCCTGATCTGTACCTGTGGGGTCATATAGTTTTTGTTTATTCCATGCTTGTTTTTTACCTGTTCCCGGGTTAATGAAGTGCCGGAAAATTGTATTTCTCTTTGACTTGCAATGTTACCAATTTTTTTTGAAGTATTTGTATTACTTTTACAATTGAAAATCATTCAATCATCCCGGCTGGTTATGTTTCTCCTTCTTAGATTATTAAGAGAAAGCTATTTGTTTGCATTTCAAGCTATTGCTGTCAATAAAGTTCGTACACTCCTCTCTTTGCTTGGAATAACGATCGGCATTTTTTGTATTATTTCGGTATTTACCATCTTTGATTCGATGGAGATTGCCATCAGGAAAAGTATTGCATCTCTGGGAAGCAATACCTTGTATATCGATAAATGGCCATGGGCAATGGGAGGCGATTATCCATGGTGGAAGTACATACAGCGTCCGGAAGGAAAGCTGGAGGATATGAAGGAAATACAAAAAAGGAGCTCACTGGCAGACGCTTCTGCTTTTATGGTACAGGTTAACAAAACGGTTAAATATCAGAATAACTACGTTGAAAATGTTGGAGTGTTGGGAGTTTCCCAGGATTTTGACCAAATCTGGAATTTTGAGCTTGCGGATGGACGGTATTTTTCTTCGGCGGAATCTAATGCCGGAAAAGATGTTGCGGTCATCGGGAGCGACATTGCTCAAAATCTCTATCTGAATTTGAACCCGATCGGTCATAAAATCAAGATTTTCGGTAGAAATATCGAGGTCATAGGCGTGATTAAGAAGCAAGGTGAAGATCTGTTTGGCAATTCAAACGACAAACTCGTCATGCTTCCGATCAATTATTTCAAAACGCTGATCGATCTGAGAGACGTCGGAACTTCCATTATGGTAAAGGCAAAGCCTTATGTGTCAAACGATGAATTAAGGGACGAGCTTACAGGAATTATGAGATCTATCAGAAAGCTTAAGCCTTCAGCGGAAGATAATTTTTCGATTAACGAAACCAGTATTATTTCAAAAGGTTTTGATAGTTTATTCCATGTGATAGCAATGGTAGGATGGATCATCGGAGGGTTTTCACTTCTTGTCGGAGGATTCGGAATTGCCAATATCATGTTTGTTTCGGTAAAAGAACGGACCAACATTATTGGGATCCAAAAAGCTCTGGGGGCGAAGAATTATTTTATCCTTTTCCAATTCTTATTTGAAGCTGTTTTCTTATCGATTATCGGGGGGATAGTGGGAATATTGATTGTCCTGTTGCTCACCATCATTGTGGGCCAAGGATTCGATTTTCATCTCACTCTGACGGGAGGGAATGTCATGCTCGGGATTTGTGTATCCGCAATTATCGGACTTGTTTCCGGTATTATCCCGGCTTATTCAGCATCACGCCTCGATCCGGTTGAAGCTATGAGGACTGCGATCTGAACCACCTCACCCCCCGGGGGTTGTCTAAAAAGTCTTTGTGATCTTTGTGTAAAACATTGTGACCTTTGTGGTTAATTCATAAAAAACTGAACCACAATGAACACTATGAAGGCACAAAGCACACAAAGAAGGAAAACATATCATCCTTTATACTTTTTAGTTAACCCAAGAATAGGATGAGATGTTTAGAATGGCCAAAAGTGGTTATCAAACCAGATCTTATCTCTCAGTTCATTATCCAGGTCGCTTAAGATTTTCAAATGTCCTTTTTCCCAATCTGCCAGCCACCTGTATAGTTTCTTCTCGTTGGGATCAGTGGAAATTTCAGCCTGTTTTGAATAGACTTCGATCGCTTTTTTCTCCATGTCGATCGCCGCAGAAATAGCAGCCGCTTCGTAACCGGCTGCCGATATGGTGTTTTTCATCTCCTCGCTCAGGATCAGCTTGGTGATTCCTGCAGCAGAAGAATCGGTTACAGAAGTATGACTAAAACTTTTATTCTTTTCATAGTTGGAAAATTGTTCCGACAGATATTTGATATGCATGTTTTCCTCTTGTGCCATGATACTGAAAACACTCCTGATGTCATCGTCATTCGTTTGTTCTGCAACCTTGGTATAAAACGAAAATCCTCTCATTTCCATAAGGATCGCCATTTTCAAAATGTCAAGCGGGCTTTTTGTTTCCATATTCACTTGTTTAAATTCACGGTAAACTTACACATTTTTTTCATTGCATTTGACCTGTTTAATAAACTCACCCCCTCAATCCCCCTCAAAGAACTGAAACCTGAAAACTGCTAAATGTAATGTGATAATGAAACAATGAAATAATGAAGTAATTATAAATTATTCATTATTTCATTACTTCATTGATTCATTAATCTTTGTTCACATAAAAACTGTTATCAGTAGATTTTATTTACTGCAGAATTCTATCAGCACCCCGTGTGTGGACTTAGGGTGTAGGAAGCCGATATTCATTCCTTCGGCGCCTTTTCGTGAAACTTTATCGATAAGTGCAATACCATTTTCTTCTGCCTTTTTCAGAGCCAGGCCGGCATCATCAAAAGCGAAAGCAATGTGATGAACACCTTCTCCTTTTTTCTCCAGGAATTTGCCGATCGGCCCTTCCGGATCGGTCGATCCGAGAAGTTCAATCTTGGTCTGACCGATCCTGAAAAATGCAGTTTTCACCTTTTGATCTTTTACCTCTTCGACTGCATAACACTTCAGACCGAGAAGGCTTTCGAAGAAGGAAATACTTTCGTCCAGGTTTTTTACAGCAATTCCAATGTGTTCAATGTGAGTTGGCTCCATTCAATTCAATTTTGTTTAAAAACAGCACAAAAGTACCAGATTTTTAATGTTTCTGTCTATTCCGACTTTGGTACCGGACAGGCAGTGGTTTTTTTCTCGCGGAGTTTCGCAAAGTTAGGCGCAGAGTTTCGCGGATATAAAGTAAAATGATTGATCCAGGTTCAGATATTGTTAATGTCCGTTATTAATCTCTATGTAACATGAAATATGAAACGGCAGCGCCGTATGCGCTCGCTTTCCCTTCACGCTTCGCCATTTTTTTAAACTTTTTCCGTTCGGCCTTATCTGTCAGGGCTGCGCGGGCCATCCTGACAGCTTCTGCGAATCTTACTTGCGCATTGACCTGTTCTTTACTTAACGGGGTTTCCCTTTTTGAATAAGGATAAACCATTGTCGTTTTGCCTCTTATTCGGAAAATCAGGTTGCCGACTCTTCCCCGTAATCCCTCTGTTACAAGGTTTTTCTTAACTATTGCCATAGTGTTAGTTCGTTGTTGACCTAATTATCTTACGGTTATCCTACGTTTATCTTACGTTTTTATACGTTTATTATTCGTTAGAAATCCAATGCAAATATAATATAACTTCTATATAATGGGCTTCATAACTTCTATTTTTTTCTTTTTAATTATGTGTCAGGGGGAAATTTCTTGTCTTTATTTTGCACCCGATAGCCATTGCGTCTGAATTTCTGCAAAACAGGAATTACATATTTTCATTTCACAATTTATTCACTACATTTGTTAGGTTAATAAGAATTTCGGGAATGATCAACAGATTTACCCGGTTTTTAATTTTTTCCTTCCTGTTTTCCCCTTTTATAGGTTTTCCGCAAGGAGAATTCAATAACTGGTACTTCGGCAAACATGCAGGAGTAACCTTTAATTCGGGCACACCTGTCGCGCTTACCAATTGCTCTCTCTCTTTCGCCGCAAACCACGCAAATGCATCAGTTTCAGATTCTGCAGGGAATCTTCTTTTCTACGCGGGCGAGTATTATGAATCTGAGAATCTGCAGGGAACCGTCACCAACAGGAACCACCAGATCATGCCGAACGGGCATAATCTCTATACCGGTTGGGACACGCACCAAAACTATCTGGTCGTACAAAAGCTCGATGACGATAGTTCTTATTACCTTTTTACTATGGACGAGGAATGGAACCCTCCTTCGTATCCTTACCCTTATCCTAAGGGGCTGACCTATTCGGTAATTGATATGCGGCTGAATGGAGGTCTGGGAGATATTGTAGCAACTCAGAAAAGCATACAGGTTCCCGGTGCCAACCAGGCAGGACAAATGTTATCAGGAACCCGTCACAAAAACAATCACGATGTTTGGATCACTACCCGGACCTACAGGTATGAGAATGTTTATAAAACCTATCGGATCACAAATACAGGACTTGATACCATACCGGTTATCTCGAACAGTTCGGTTCATTTTCCTTTTCCCTATACAAATTCACGACCGTTTATGCTGAGGTTCTCGCCCGATGGGAACCGGCTTGCCTGTATTTATACAGATACAATGGAATATTGCCAGTTCAATCCCCAAACCGGTTACATTACTCCTCTTTTTAAAGTATGCTTTGCCGGGGCTGGGTCAAATGAACCAAATGTAGAGTTTTCAATCAACTCGAAATACCTCTATCTTTCAGCAGACTACAAAGTCTTTCAATACGACGCAACAAAGACCGATTCTACACAATTTGTCCAAAGTAAATTGATCATCGTCCCCTCAAGTAATCCTTATGATGAACCCTGGCTTCAGCGGGGTCCGGATAATAGAATTTATGTCACGGAAGTCATGAGGGATTCTATGGCTGTCATTCTTAATCCGACCATACAGGGTGCCGGATGTAATTTTCAGAAAAATGCCGTCTATTTAGGAACAGGTAATCACTGTAATGATGGTTTTCCCCAATTTATCGAACGATACTATGCGTACATCCATCATACAGGCCAGTGCCTGAACCAGCAGGTCCTTTTTTATTCCATTGTTTGGCCAACCGCAGATAGCATTCACTGGGATTTCGGGGATCCTGCCTCAGGAGGTTCAAATTATTCAAATCTTCCGAATCCTTCACATATTTATTCTAATCTTGGTACTTATACTGTTGAATTATTCGTAAAGCATATCGATCAGAGGACAGATACTGCCTGGCAGGTTGTGACCATACAACCGACCTACGAGCCTGCTTTAGGTCCCGACCGGTCTGTTTGCACCGGCACTTCGGTAACCTTCGATGCCGGCGCCTGCACCGGATGTACATACCAGTGGACAGATCTGACCACCATGCTGCCGGTTGGTTCCGGCCAGACATATACAACAAGCCAGGCAGGGACCTATGAAGCAGCTGTCACCAATACCTTCGGATGCATCGGAAGAGACACGGTTCAACTGATAACTAATCCGCAACCTGCTGTGACTAACAATCCTCTTTCTAAAACCATCTGTTCGGGAGAGTCCACCAATGTTGCATTAACCTCCAATGAGCCGGGGACAAATTTCTATTGGACAGCTGCATTAACGTCAGGAAATATAACTGGTTTCACCCCTGATTCCGGATTGGTCATTAATCAGATCCTTACCAATAATGGATCTTCTGCCGGAATTGTTACATATCACATAGTACCAAAAGTCGGAGGTTGTTCAGGAACTGCTGTTATTTTTCCGGTAACCGTAAATCCCGGGGATTCAGCAAAAGTCTCAATTTCCGCCTCAACGAACAATGTCTGTAGTGGAACGTCCGTGACGTTCCAGGCATTTCCCACAAATGGCGGTTCAACGCCATCGTATCAATGGAAGATTAACGGAAGTAATGCAGGACCAGATAGCCCAATCTACACCTATAATCCGGCATCCGGTGATCTGGTATCATGTATCTT
>CAIYUC010000177.1 GCA_903929315.1 uncultured Bacteroidales bacterium | reverse complement strand
GGTTTTCACTGGAGGTTGAAGTTTCCTTCTTGCAAGAAGATAATGAAAGACTTCCTGCTAAAAAGAAGAAGAATAGCCTAAAAATAATTTTCCTTGTTTTCATAATAACTTATTAAATTAGAGTTAAAATTTAAATTCTTCTAATTAGATGTTTCTATTGTTTAAAGGTTTAATACAGGACTAATAAAATTTTAAAAATATTGTTCATTATTTATAGATTCTCATCCATTAGTGATGCGTTAATATTTCGTTGAAATTAAATAAGTTAAGTTGTTCTTTGACATTTTGTTTGATTTGTGTTTTGGTAAGTAGCTCATTTATTGGAGTTTTGGCAAATACTGAAATACCTAAAATCTGCATGATTTCGTAGACCGAATAGGGGCTTCGAAGTTGATATTTGAGGTAAGCCACTACCAAGTAGGTGCAAACAGCTACCCAAATATGGATTTTTACAGCATTTTCAGAGTGACCCCAAATAGTCTTTATCTGCAAATTCTGCTTAATCCACTTGAAAAATAGCTCGACCTGCCAACGATTTTTGTAGAGTGCCGCTACTTCCAATGCTTCCACTTCAAAGTTATTGGTTAAGAAAACAAGAGTAATATCCTTTTCACTGTCGTAATATTTTATTCTTCGAAGCTTCTCAGGGTACTGTTTCTTGCTTTTGTATATCACCAACTTGATGGTTTGGTCACAACGTAAACCGATGCTTTTATCTACTTTCCGGGATTCTATGACCTTAAACCGAAAATTATCCTTGGCTCGAATCACGAAGAATGAATTTACTTCATTCAATGTGTATAGACGTCTGAAATCAACGTAAGCCTTGTCCATAACGTAGATAGCATTTGGTATGATTTCAATTTCATCAAGAGCATTTACATCGTGATACTTCCCATCGGATATGTATATAAAGGTCGGTATGTTGCCTCGCAAGTCTAAGAGCGTATGAACTTTGATAGCTCCCCTGGAACGTTTACCCCTTGCCCAACTCCAAAGTGTGAGGCTGAGTGAGATGGTTGTTGAATCGAGAACAAAAATATCGTTATCCATCTCCAAATGTGGCACTGGAGTTTTAGCATAAAGGGGTTGAACAAGATTAATGAGGTACGCTCCGAAGTCTGCAAAGATGCGCCAATCACGATTCTCGTTTGCTCGAGATAGTGTTGATTCATTAACACTCTGCTTGATTCCCAAATGATACAAACTATTATTGTGAGCATTCAGACAGAGGCAAATATCTCTTAACCCGTTTCGTGCAGTGAGCTGTCCGAAAAATAGTTGCACAAATTGATTCCAACAATTCAATCCTCGTGCCCTGTAGTTGCCGTTGTAACGCTTGACACATTTACTAAACTCGTAACTGTTTATAATAGAAAGAATTTGAGCAAAAACATACTTCCCGCTATTCATAACCTTGTGATTTCTCACAAAGCTACCGTGCAAATCAAATCAAAAAATCAAAGAACGCTTATAATTAAATATATATCAGTAAATTACAAATAATATTATAAAGTCAACGCATCACTAATGTTACGGCATCTTTAGTGAGGGATCTGGCCGGCCGGTTCCGGTTCAGCAGCTGTCTGGCACACATTTTAACGGCATTTATTTACTGCAACTGCAGATCCAGAAGATCCTCGATACTAAATTATGACGGCAATGGGAGATAGAAAAAAATTCACATATCGATATGACGATGAGACTGAAAAGCTACTCAGGTCAGGATTGAAAAAGTTCAATCTCTCATCACTGAACAAGCTTATTGATAACTTATTGTTGATGCCCTGGTCCGGTTCC
>CAIYUC010000176.1 GCA_903929315.1 uncultured Bacteroidales bacterium | reverse complement strand
TCATTTGGTCGGGGCTGATGTATCCATGCTTTGATGCACGGTTTTTCTGAGCTTTCGCCATATTTCCTTGCATATATTATTTGCAAATATCATGAATAATGCTGAACTTTAAGGCCTTGAATAAAAATCAGCAGACCCTAATTACAAACGTCGTTTATAATAATTATTTATTAAAATGGCAATAAAAGAAAGAAAAAAATATGGATGTCATGCTTTAATTGACGGAAATCAAATTTGCGGGAAACGATGTTGGGGTAAGACTGCATATTGTAGAATGCATAACGCATCATTGTTTTGGTTTCAGCAAAGAATGCTACTGAGTAAAGGAAAGACAATTGGTATGCCTTTTAGAGCTCCATTTGATCCAGATTTTACAAACTCTTGGAGTCATTCATCGTCAGGAACCACAATCAATATAATTATAACAATTGTCCTAAGTATTTTTATTTGTACTTTTCTTATTGTATTTGGCTTTTTCCCCTTACCCCAATCACCTCGTGAAATCATTTTATTTATAATTATTGTGATGTCATTTAATTTAATTAGGGCAATGTATCTTGGCAATACAAATTTACTATTTCCAAGAATACAACAAGCAATCATTGGAATTCCATTATTTTTTTTAATATCTGAATGTATATTAAAGAATTATTATGATTTCAATCATTGGAGGCAGGTAATATTTTTTTTTATTGCTTTTACTTATGTGTCTCCTATATTGCCTGGCCCTATATTACAAAAGAAATCGGACATATATCCTAAGGATTCCAATCCTCCATGGAATATTGGTGATTATCTTCTAAAGTCATCTGGAATAATTATATGCATTATTTTACTTAATTGGAAAACAATTATGGAATTACTTCAATCGAATATTTCAAAAAATTCTCAAACAGCAATCACAAATAGTAAATATTTGACTTTGATATTATTTTTATTACTCATAGTTTCTTCACAAGCTGCAGTTAAAGGTTCATTAAGCTCAATCAAACGGGAATGGCATCGTGAAGATATATACAGTAAATGTATAAGACCTTTTGTATCTAAGGTTATAACTATACCAATGATTTTTGGAGAAATCAGCGGCTTGCTTGTCTATTCAACGATTAATAAAATGACATCATTAAATTTAGTTTTACAAATAATAATCTGTAGCCTCACTTCATTATTTATATCATACTTTTGGGCTAAAAGTCGGGGTAAACGTATATACACGATGAAAGTCTATCATGAAGGATATTAATTAAAATAGTTCGACTCAATGATCCATCAAAAAAATATTTTTGTAATTATGAGCTTTGACGAGAAGTTTGACAAAGTATCATCAAGCCATTTGTCCAGCAATTCAAGAAGCAGGTTATCCAAGTAAATTACTGTTTCGCTTACCCCGGCTATTTCCGACAATTGTTTCCGGCCTAGCCCGGACTGTTCCCGATGAAATTTAACCACTTCTTTAAGCATATCAGAATTATTATGAACGTGATAAAATCAATAACTTTTTGTTCAAATATTTTCTATCCATCACAAAAATAATAAAGATTCATTACGAACGTAATAATTTTATCTATTTTTTAAATATTTCTTGTCATAAATGTAAGATTTCGTTCGTTTTTTATTACGTACGTGATGAAATCAGTATACAGACCTTAATAAATTCAATTTATCAGGTAAGGGTAAATTACTGCAATCTGATAGTGAAGGTCAACAAAATAGGGTAATATAGGCCTTCGGGGTCCGTCAATGGTCGTAAAATTGAGATACTGATAATACGGTCCAGGCATCCATAGTCTTCCCGTTTTGTTTCCATTGATACAACGGTCAATTTGGTCTTACCAAAATTCCATGTATAGATAGGATCCGATATGTTCTGGATATAAAAATACTATTCACAAATTCTGACATCCTTCCGGTAATTGGGCTACTCTTTATACACAATTTATTCGATAAATTATTTTTTAAAAGTTCCTTTCTTTTGCAACCACCAAAAGAAAGGAACCGAAAGAAAAGTCACCGCTCTGGGAAATTTTCTAAAAAACTGCAAACACACTAAAAAATCCGGGGCTTCGGTTTTCGGGCTTCGCTGTGAAAACCTCAGCCTTATCCGGATTTTTATTGACGTGTGTTCTTGTTTTTCTTTGCGAAAATTTCCCAATGCGGGTTTTACTCCTTCGGGTTTTTTGCGGGGACCCACCCGGTGAAGATTCCGTTAAAAGCCAGGCAGAGAAGTGAGGCACGGATTTATTTGGTAAAAATTAGTTTTGTGTAATATAACCGTGACGAACGGCTTGACTGGCTTAGGAATCGAACCGATGGTGGGTCGCAAAAAAGACGAGGCTGTCTTTTTCTTTCGTTCTTTCTTTTGGACACGCAAAAGAAAGAACAGAAAAGAAGGGCAATGTAAAAAATGTGTATAAAGAGTAGGGTAATTGGGTTCGGTTGGAAGCCAACATTCTTAATGACGGAAGAATAGACTTGTAAGCAATGCTCCAAGTGCCTTTTCCTATGCCTTTTGGAAAAAAAAGAACAAGCCAGCTCCCTTCTACGGGAAACCGGCTGCCCTTTTATTGGTGAGTCGATGTAATCAATAACCGACATCAGGTACATCAACTCATCGCCCAATAAACGCGAAAGACATGGACATAACTTCACCGCTTCGCAATGAAGAAATATTTTGTTATCAATCCACGCAGTCTTCTGTCACTTCCGGAATACATAGGTTGAATCATGATATTAACTTGTTTAATAATGGACTACACGAATGCAAAGGGTAATGAAAAAGATGGTTTTCATAAAGATTCTGTGTTTAGCATCTGTTTCCATGCCGGGATAACCCGGATTACTCGTTTATCAATGTTTATTTCTTCCTCCTGGCCAGCGGTAAGTATCAAAAGGTTGTCACAATTAAAATATTCTGAAGCAGCCACTAATCCTTCAATTTCCCGTTTCCGGGTATCGGAATCTGAGAGGTCATAACAGGCCTGTACCAGCAAGGTTGGTTTGTTTCGGTCGAATAATACAAAATCACATTCTTTTTTATCCTTATAATAAAGCAACCCCCGGTGAAACGGGGCTTTTTGACGAAGCCATAAAAAAACGAGATTTTCAAAAAGTTTACCAGGATCGTCCTGGTAGGAGGGCGTAAGCGCCTGAACCATGCCATTGTCAGCAAAATAGACTTTCTTATCGGTGAAATCTGATAAGACAACATCACGCGAAAACCGTCCCAGGCGATAAATAAAGAATACATTTTCAAGATATACGGCCAGGGAGTATAGCAGATTTTTATCAAATTTAAATCCAGCCGATTTCAACTCATGACCGATTTTATTGATGGAAGTCGTTTTCGAAAGATTCGAAAGCAGCCGGGTTACAAAGTATTTCAACACAGGTATATTTCTAATTTCATATCTTTCAACAATATCTTTATATAACAAGACGAAATAATATTCCTGGAGTATTTTTTCCCATTCATTGAACCTTTTCAGAACCAATTCCGGGAAACTCCCTTTCGTCAGATATTCCATGAAAGCGTTTGTCAGATATGGTATTCCCGAAGAGAGGAATGTAGATTTATCAATTTCACGGAAGTCGCAAAACTCATTAAAACTTAATGGGAACAATTCGTATTGCAAAGACCGTCCCCTTAAAGAGGTAGCGATGTCAGTTGGCAGCATACGGGAATTGGAACCCGAAAGAAAGATGTTTTTTGTTTCAGTATCATAGATTCTTCTAATAAATTTCTCCCAACCATTCGCCATCTGAATTTCATCACAAAACAGGTAAATATCCTTTAATACTATTTCAGGATGAAGTTCCCGGTAAGCCTGTAGTATTAAATCCAATTCATCCGTCCTGAAATTCAACCGTTCATCATCGAAAGGGATAAATAAAATCCGCTTCTTGTCTACACCCCCCTGAATCAAGCGGTTCATCGTATCAAAAAGTAAAAATGTTTTACCACATCGCCTGATCCCTGCAATTGTAATAATCTTTCCTGAATCAAACGGAATACGGACTTCCCTGGGAATGACTTCAACGGGTAATTTGTTCTGCCACGTTGTTATTATGTCTTTAAGTAAATCTTTCTTGTTCATAAAGACAAATGTACGATAATTTTCTTGTAATTCAAGAAAATCACCTAAAATATTTATTCTATATCAAGAAATATTAACAATGCAAACTTATCCAATTAACTAAAAAATTCAAATGTGTAAATATGTAAAATCAATCCATAATCTGGCTGAAGAAGATCAGCCGGGTTACAAGCTGGTCATGAAGGGTAAGAATGCCCTGAGTGATGCAGAAACCCTCTGCCTGATCATCGGATCGGGAACCTGTACCGATACTTCTTTGGATATAGCTCAAAAAATCCTGAAGGATGTCAATAACAACCTGGCACTGGTTGCAAGAATGTCCACCGGTGATCTGCAACAAATCACTGGTATTGGCAGGGCAAAAGCAAGCGCTATTTGTGCCAGCTTCGAACTGGGTCGCAGACGTAGTTTGCTTGAAGCCTTATCAATGGATAAAATAACACGCAGTACAGATGCCTATGAAATTTTTAAATCGGTTATGCAGGATATTCCATATGAGGAATTCTGGGTGCTTTTACTTAACAAAGCAAATAAAGTGTTGGCAAAGGTTAAAATCAGCGAAGGTGGAATTTCCGGAACCGTTGTTGACCCGAAGAAGATTTTCAAGATTGCCCTTGACCATCACGCTTCATCCATTATAATCGGGCATAATCATCCGTCAGGAAACATTCAGCCAAGCGAACCAGATCACAAAATAACTCATAAAATCAAAGATGCAGGAATGATGCTTGACATGGCAGTACTGGATCATATCATTGTAGGTGATGGCAGATACTATTCATTTGCTGATGACGGGACATTATAAGAGAATTATATCTGTTTCTTACTCCCTGACCTTCCAGCACAGGGTCAATCCTGGTCTTTTACCAGTGGACTTCTTATCTGTAACGGATGATCCTGGTACCACACTGGAAAAACTTGAGGCTGTAGTAAAAGCTATCAGAATTGAGTTCCAAATCCGGGATCATGATCAAATCAATGACTAAGAAGAGCATTATTAGTACTTAGAAGAGTCTGAAACACCCGTTGAGTGCGTTTTTACGCTACTCAGGACTTATGCCATTCAGTTTCTTTAATCAATAACAGATCATTATTATTAACCATTAAAATAAACCAATATGGAAGAGATTTTTAGATTCAACGAAGAAGAGTCCGTAAAGGACGTTTCCCTCGAAGTGCTATCACAATCCTTGATGATAACGGATGCCTATGGAAAACCACCAAAGAATCGGCCGATCCAGTCATGGGAACTTATCCAGAATATCCATGATATGGCAGTCAACGCAGGACTTGACGTTGATGTAGCCCATATTTACGTTCCGAAAAAAGACTCGACCCCCGTGATTAGAAAAGAAGAAAAGGAACTCTATTCACAGGGTGATAACATCCCAATTGGTAAATGGCTGTTCAACAAACTCGCTGTGCTGATCAAATTGCACCATGCAGACGATACTGACACGGTGACTGCTCTGGCTGCGTCGTATCACGACAAAGGGATCCAGATCGTATGGGGGCAGAATGTGAATATTTGCAGTAACATGTGTGTGTTCGGAGGCAATGCAATATATAGTTTCGGGGAAGAACGAATGCCTTTTGTGAAGATCCAGGAGATTCTTCAGAAATGGATCGGAGAATTCGAGATAAAACACGCCCTGGATTTAAGTATCATCCGGGCAATGAAAGATCATATAATTGACGAGTCCAGCGTTGAACATTTCCTGGATGCCATGATAGGTCGAATGTACCGTAATGCAGTGAAATGCACTTATCTCGGGTCCGGAAGGTCCGTCTTTAACATTACCCAGTGCAGCTCTTTTGTTCAGGAAATGGAACAGAAACTTACTGAATATCGGGAAAGACTTGTGGAATATGATGCTGCTATTGAAGGAATAAAAGAAGAAGGTTCTGAATTATTAACTCCGGAAAGTTTAACAAAACCAGTTTTGACACTCTGGGAGATCTACAATTGGGGCACAGAGATCCTGAAACCGGAAAATACTGATGTTGCCAATGTTTACCAGGTGGCTGTCGATTGGGGTAAGTTCCTGATGGATTATGCAAATTTCGATCCTGCCAAGGCCACAGAAGAGGTGGAATTACTCCCAGGACAAGATGAATCTGTACCGGAATCTATTGCAGAAGATCCGGAACAAACAATTCAACCGGTTGAAGAACCAACTATCACACCTGAAGCTGAAGATTTTTAGTATTCACTCAAAAAGGAAAGGGGGTCATCCTCTTTCCTTTTAAAAACCTCAACGATGAACAAAGAATATTCACTCAGACCATACCAGACACAAGCTACCCAGATTGTCTATGATGAATTAGGAAACGGAGTCTCTAAGCAGTTATTGGTGATGGCTACCGGACTGGGAAAAACCTACACAACAGTATGTATCGCCAAAGAATTTGGTCGGATTCTGTTTGTTGCTCATCGGGAAGAGTTGATCGAACAGGCTTACAATGCCTTCAATCAGTTCTACCCAATGCAATTGGGGATTATAAAAGGAAATTTATTTGAAATTGACAAAAAGATCGTAGTTGCCAGTGTACAAACTTTGACAAACAGGCTTAACCGGATCGACCCGAAAATGTTTGATATGATTGTACTGGATGAAGCCCATCATTACATGGCATCATCCTATGTCAGGGTTGCACACCATTTCAAACCACAACTTCTTCTTGGCTTGACTGCCACACCTGAACGACTGGACGGACTCTCCCTGGGGAATATTTTCGACAAGATCGTTTATAACTATGGTATTGATAAAGGTATCAAGGATGGATGGCTGTGCGAATTGGAAGCCTACCGGGTTCGGACTGATTCTGATATCTCCAAAGTCAAAAAGACTGCAGGAGATTATAATGCCAGGGAATTGTCAGTCATTATAGATTCTCCGCAGAGGAATAAACTGATCGTGAAAAAGCATGAACAATACGCTGCAGGTCGCCAGGGACTCGTTTTTGCAGTCAATATAGAGCATGCAATACACCTTTGCCAGGAATTCCAACGGGCCGGCCATAATGCAAACTTTGTCGTGTCGGATGAAGAAATGACGCCGGACCGTAAAAAGGTCGTGGCTGATTTTAAAGCCGGACACATTCAGATAATGGTAAATGTGATGATTCTCTCTGAAGGATTTGACCACTGCGATATCGGCGCTATTCACATGGCACGACCCACACAAAGTAAAACCGTATATATCCAATCCATAGGCCGCGGTACAAGATTAAAGACTGATCAGTTCCTGCAAAAGCATCAGAAGAATAACTGTATCATCCTTGATTATGTAGACAATTCCGGTAAACATTCTTTAATCAATACCTGGACTTTGGATCAGGGAAAATGTATCGAAGACATGACTTTTATTGGAAAGGAACGCAAAGAAAGATTGATGGAAAAACGTGACGCTGTAGCACGAACCATAATGATCAGGCAAGGCGCTGATAAGAAAGTCAATCTTCTAAAACTACCTATAATTAAGCTCCAAACTGACCGTGGCGGTTTCTTAGACCCTGCTTCAGAAAAGCAAATTGCATGGCTTAAATCTGAAGGGGTATGGCAGGAAGGAGTAGAATATACGAAAGGTCATGCAGCGGAATACATTACCAATTTCCCGGCACAGGACTGGATGATCATCCATCTCAAACGGTGGGGTTATGATACCGAAAACGGCGCTACTGTCGGACAGTATTACGAAACCAAAAAAGACATGACAGAAAAGACTATTATGGCTGTTAATGCTGGTTTTTCCGAACCAAAGATCATTCCAACAGTTTCTAAACCTTATCAACCTTTTCAATTATAAAACAAAAAAATGAATGATTTAACCCAGGGCAAACTCACCGAAGCAGTGAAGTTTGCCAGGCAGATCAGGGACCAATCTCTGATCCAATGCCTCGGATCATTAAAAGAAGTAGAAAAGAATAACCCAGGGACGACTACACATTTAGCAAATGATTTCGCCAAATACAGTTTTTACTGGGAAAGATTTCATGATGGAAGATTTTGCATGAATGGCGGGATCATCTATCATGGCCCACATGACGGATACGGATCAGGATCTGCACCGACCTTTTCAACTACTGTTTCGAAAACTGTTGGATGGAGTATCCATACATGAAATGAGTTAACCATTTTATACCTATATTATACCCATATTATACCCGATAAAAGGATAAATTGAGAAAAGAATTCTCAGTGACAGGGGTAAAAGCCACTCAAGGTGCCTTCTCTTGGCCTGTTGATTTTATTGAGGAAATGAATAACCATTCCTATTCAAAAGAGGAAATAGATTTTTTAAAGAGAAATTTGGAAAGAAGTGATAATAAAAAACTAATGGTAGTCAATTTGTCAGTACTACCTTTGATGCAGTTGCAAAGGAGTTTTTTTCTTTAACCTTGTACTCACGCCGAACTTCTGTCAATTCTTCATTTAAACGATCAATAGCCTCCTTTTGTTCAGGTGTATCAAGGGAAGATACTTTGCCATCACGAACTAACCTTTCCCGGATTTCTTCGGTTTTATTAATACGTTCAATCACGATTATTAGCTTTTTAGGTTTTTAAGGAAACATTTAAAGGGGTGCAAAGGTAATAACTCTTTTTCAAATTTACCTTCATTTTGGTTTAATTTTAAAATAAATCCATTATAAGCAGCAAAAAGAAGGGGTTTACTATAAAAAATGTTGGGCTCAGTTGCATCTAAAATGATTAAACCAAAGGATTGATGCTGTTTTAATAGTTCTTTTGTGCTTAATTCACCTACCCATATAAATTTGGGCATCAACAGATCAAGAATTATATCTCGAACATCTGTTTGAAAATCATCTGTTAAAGATAAACCATCTTTAAATGATCTGCTCGAAGTAAGGTAAACTTTTATTAACAAATTAGAGTTAACAGCAATAGGTTCAGGACCTTGGATAATATATTTTAGGATGAAATTTTTTGCTTCAAAGGCTTCCAGATAAATTTTATGATACAATGGAGCAATGAAATGTTTTATCTTACAGTCATGCCAATCAGGGGAATAATGTAATGTGGGATTTGAAAGATCAGCTTTCTGATATGCCGGAAAATTATCATCAATAAAGATAAAATCTTTTTTTATAGCGTCATAATCAAAGATTGTATGAGTATTAGCAGTGATTGAAGCTTGAAGTTCCTTATTCGTGAACTGGTATACTGGTAATTGATCTATTTGTTCTTCACTAATCTTCTCATGACCAACGCACAATAGTGCATGTCCAATATTTCCGGCAGGAAGATTATCAATACCAAGAATTAAGGGAATTCCACTCTCAATATAGGTGCTGATTAACCTTTCAAAATCATCTCCATATTCAATTCGAGAGTAAATTCGAGTGCCAAAGCCAAATTCGCGTAGAGCGAAAGATAATTGTTGAACATTAAGACCTCGTGAGGGTAATTGACGTTCTGAAGTAACTTTATTTAAAGTGGAAATTATTTTTGAAGGCAACGTTGGGGTATAATCGGGATATTTATTGCTGAAGTATTCCATAATAGCCCAAAGCGTGGTTTCAGCGCAAGATAAAGTCTCTGTATCTTGAGAAGAATGAGGAAATCCATCAACTGAAAGCTTTATACCATTAAATGTCGTTTGAATTTTAGCTGAACATAATTGAAAATTTTCACTTTTCAATAGTTTTGAAGATATGACACTTCTTCCTATGATAAATGGAATAGTAGGTCGTAAAATAATGAACCCTCTATATAGTCGTATAATTTCCTGCACATAATCAGGAGATCGTAGTTTTGAAAGATCGATATCCCCATCAAAAAATGAAAGCCGGATACAATCACGTTTATATCGATTTAGCTTTGACGAATAATAGTGATAGTAACTATCACGGAAAACTCTATCAATATAAATTGATTCAGCAAGAATAAAACAAGTGTCTTTTAATTGCTCAAAATGCGGTTTAGCTTCGTTTTTAGCGGTTTTTTCAGCACTACCTGGTTCAATATGAAATTCCTCAATTAATAACCGTTTAACGAGTTCTTCTCCTTCAGCAATAGGAGCCTTATAAATTGAAATACCCATAGATATCGAATTTTCTTTCGATTCAAATATACAATTTTTCTTAATAGTAAAATAACAACAATGGCCAATTTGAAATGGCCGAAGGCATAACAGATCCTCTCAGGTTTCATTCCCGGACCTGATATTGTATACTGTTCCTTTGTTCCGGCCGATTGATTCGATATGGTGTTCATTCAGAAGGTACCGGATATCCTTTTTAATCGTATTCATCGAGTAACCTGGTAAAGCAAGGCAAATATCACTGAATTTGACCGGTTGGTGTAACCTGATCATTTCAAGAATTTCCTTCTGGCGGGGATTCAGATATCCTCCTTTGTCTTTATAAACATCATATTTCTTTCCAAGAAGATCGATCATTTCTTTCAGGCAATCCAGGAAGAACAATAACCATGCTTCGATCTTCTCTTTTTTCGTGTACCGGCTCTTTTGTCCTTTCATGAGAACTTCATAATATTCCTTTTTACGACGCTCGATGATGTTCTCAAACGAGACATAAGGGACAAATGAATATCCTTGCCTCAATAGTAACAGGGTAGTCATCAACCGGGAGAGCCGGCCGTTCCCGTCCTGGAATGGATGTATCGAAAGAAATTCATAAATAAAAAGCGGAATGATCATTAGCGGATGAATAGTTCCTGAAGCCAGTTGATCATTAGTCCATTCAAGTACTTCCTGGATTTCTTTATCGACAAGGTGTGGTTCCGTCGTATTGAAAATTACTTTCTGCTTTCCGTCCGGATAATTTGCTACCACTTTATTTGGGAAATTTTTGAATTTACCGCGGTGACGAACATCCTTCTCACTATACTTTAAAAGGATTCCATGGAATTGCTTAATATAATTTTCTGTTAAAGGGATAGTTTTGTAATTCGAATATACAAGGTCAAGCGCTTCAAAATAGCCCACCACTTCCTGCTCATCCCTTGACTTTAGCTTCGTGACCTTCATGCTTTTTAGTAAGGATCGGATTTCTTCATCATTCATTGTCGCTCCTTCAATACGTGTAGATGAACCGATACTTTGAATGGTTGCTACCTGTCTGAGCTCTTTGAGATACCTGTTTTCCTTCTTCTCAATGCCCAGCCAGGTTGCCTTGAAACCATCTATGTTACTGATCCTTTTAAGGATTTCCTGGGTTGTTTTAAAATCGAAATCTAACTTCTGCTCAAACATATATACCTGTATTTTACCCTTATTTTACACGGTAAAGGTATGAATTTTTTATTAAATACCTATATTGTACCCATATTATACCCGATAAAAGGCACGACTGTTGACTGCTACCATTCACTATCATATCGTTCCTGCCTTCTTCTTTCCTTTTCAATTTTCTTTTGCCATTCTGCATATTCCTTTTTCTGCTTTTCGACCGAATGTGCCTGGATCTCGTCAATCGAGATACCAGGGTTTTCCACAAGATCGATGACCGGAATCCATTGTTCATTGTTCCAGATCAGCAGATTGGGATTCAACAGGTAATGCCCCCTGTCAATCCTTATAAATATTTTTTTATTATATGGATTTTTACTGTCTGCCTCATGTTTAGCAAGCACTGCCAGTAAATATTCACGTTTCTTGCGGAAAGCAGGCAGAACCGTTTCTGAAAAGTGCGAAATCCGGCCTATAAGATCGTCGATCTTTACTCCAAATGCCTCATAATGTCGTTTTGTCTGTAATATATTTGTCTGAACGGCTAAAAAAAGGTTGATCAGAAGATACTCGATCTTATGTGTATCGATTTTTATTAGCCTTCCCTCTACCTGGATTTTTAATGAACCGGGAAGTAAAAGCTGATAGATCTTTCCCAGTTTGGTTTTTGCATATTCAGGTAAAACAAATGCCTGTCCGAGCGCTATCTGAACCCCTGTCTTATTGAACGTATCCAATAATTCCGGATTTGCCCCGTTTTCCAGAAGGGTCCTTGAAATATTTATAGCGCCCGCAAATGCAGCAGCATGTAAGGGAGTGAAGTTGTGTACATCGCGGTAATCAATTCCATACTTATTAATGGCAGGCAGGATCATTTTCAGATTGTCTTCTTTATAATTCTGGTAATACTTCCGGTATAGGGAACCCCGCTCTGTTTCGTAGTGTTCTGCCCTCTTGTATTTTAATCCGGCAAGCTGCTCCATCACAAAGTACTGGTTCTGTAAAAGTGCAAAATCAAACAACCGGTCTTTTGCTTTTTTATTGAAATTCCCGGGATCAAGCGCTTCTTTTTTGAGTGCAAGATAACTCTCCGTTGTTATAGGTTCCCATGGTGGCTTTTCAAGGGTGAGAATATCTTTGCGGATGGCATCCGCCTGTTCCGTTTTACCTTGCATTTCCAGACGTCTGGCTTCCCGCTTCCAGTCATCCGCTGAAGATATCTCTTCCTTAATACCAGCGCTTTGGACCAGCTCTGAAATTCCCAGTAACCGTATGAGTTTATGTCCCTTTGACTGTTCAACTATGTAAATATTCTTAACGGCACGTGTGATTGCAACATATAAGGAATTGATGTAGAACTTGTAAACATCAAGGGATTTATCAGATTTATCTTTCCCTCGTGAATAAAAAAGATCATCAGCGAGAAGATCGTTTTCATTCACTCCTTCGCAAATCAAATTGAATTCTGAAGGGTTATCTGAGATAAGATTGTAAATAATAATATTTTCATACTCGAGTCCTTTTGATTCCTGAACAGAGAACAGCAAGGGGGATAAAAACAAGGATCTTGCCTTCCCTTTATCCTCATTGCGGAGAACGAGAACGGCGAAATTTACAGACCGGCTTGTTTTCCTGACAAGATCGGACACGGCTTTGCTTTTTTCTTCATGGAACACCACTTCACCCTGCGTTCCGGTTGCCGTTCTCACGAGGTAGTTGCTTTCTCTGTCTATCGATCCGAACCGGGCATTTTTTATTTTAAGCAATCGGTTAGCCAGCTCAGAAACGATCTTACTATTACGGTAATTCGTGTGTAAGATTTTTATATCATGTCCTTTGACATCACCTTGGTAGAATAGGGTTTTGAGGTGTGACCAGGAAAAAAAGTTCGGATGTACCACCTGGTTAGCATCGCCACAAAGTATAAAATTCGCCGGCTTTTTCAATGATTTCAGGATGATCAGCAATTGAATGTTCGTAAAATCCTGAACCTCATCAACCACTATAAAATCATAGAGGGGTGTGCATTCGGACAACAAAAAATGGGAATATATATTGATATCATAATAGTTATTTTCTTTCAGGAAGTTCAGGTACTTCCCG
>CAIYUC010000175.1 GCA_903929315.1 uncultured Bacteroidales bacterium | reverse complement strand
GCCTCAATGTGAAGTTGGCTTACATGCACAGGGCCCCCTAAAATACTAAAGTTAGTTCTTGTTTGCGCCATTGTTATATGGTGTTTGTCTCTTCACCCTTCACTGTTCACTGATTTCAATTACTGATCACCCATTGAATCCGGCTTATAATTCTTCGCCATTACCTCATCAAATTCGCCTTCCCACCGGGCTATAACGGCAGTCGCCAGGCAATTCCCAATTACGTTAACGGCTGTTCGCGCCATATCCATCAAAGCATCGATCCCTAATATTAAATAGATCGGCAATAAGGGTAATCCGAAACCTGAGGCAGTACCCATTAATATCACAAGGGCTGCTCTTGGCACACCCGCAACTCCTTTGCTGGTCAACATAAGTGTTACCATCAAAAGCAACTGCTTATCAAACGAAAGATGAACTCCCGCGGCTTGTGCAACGAAAATTGCAGCAAGAGAAAGGTACAGTGTGGTACCATCCAGGTTAAAGCTATATCCGGTGGGGATGACGAAAGCCACGATTTTCCTGGGAACACCGAATTGTTCCATATTCTCCATTGCGACCGGGAGGGCAGCTTCTGAAGATGTTGTCGAAAAAGCGATCGTCGCCGGTTCAGATACTGCCCTGATAAAATTCCTCAAAGGAATTTTCAGAAACCAGGTGATGGGCACAAGAACGAAAGATAGAAAACAGATCAGTGCAACATAAAGTGTGGCAAGCAATTTCAGAAGATTTATAAGTACACTTAGCCCCATATTCCCGATAATGTATGCGATGGCAGCAAAAACGGCCACCGGTGCGAAGTACATAACGATATTGGTGAATTTGAACATCACCTCGGACAGCGCCCCGGCGAACTTCACAACAGGTTGGCGGTATTTTTCTTTTACCAGAGCGACTGCTATGCCGAATAAAATACTGAATACAACGATTTGCAGGATCTGGCCTTCATAGATAGCTTTTGCCAGGTTTTCAGGAAAGATATGGAGGATGATGTCGGTACCGGATTGGCCCTGTACGGATTGGAGGGCGGATGATTCAGGTGTTGAAGGGAGCTGAACTCCTAC
This sequence comes from uncultured Bacteroidales bacterium, assembly GCA_903929315.1. Lineage (GTDB taxonomy): Bacteria > Bacteroidota > Bacteroidia > Bacteroidales > FEN-979 > CAIYUC01. Next base: position 5,110 of record CAIYUC010000175.1, on the reverse strand, counting down.
TCCTGCCCGGCTCAGATTGATCGCTGCCAACCCTGTAAATAAGGCGATCGTGGAGATGATCTCAAAATAAAGAAGAGATTTCCAGCTCATCCTGCCGACCTGTTTCAGGTTGGAGTGACCTGCAATACCAACGACCAGCGTACCAAACAACAAAGGTGCAATGATTGTTTTGACCAGGTTCAGAAAGATCTTGCTTAAAAAATTAAGGGTTATCGCAATCGTAGGAAAATCTTTGCCAAATTCCGCGCCGGTCAACATGCTGATCAGTATCCATGTGGTCAGTGATCTTTTTTCCCATCCATAATAAAACAGGATAATTAGGATGAGCCAACGGGAAATTTCCCGAAATACTGAAGGAAGGATCAGAAGGTCATAATAATTAAAAACATGCAGGATCGCACTGATGGTAATGCCAATAAACAAGAGAATCAGGATCGATTTGTAAGATTTTTTCATTGAGGATAATTTTCGGGAAAATCCAGGACCAAAAACAAATTTAACAAAAATTCAGAATTCAGAATGCAAAATGCAAAATGCAGGAGTTCAGTGATATCTATCGGGAAGGTAATTGTCGAGCATCGAGTATCGAGTATCGAGCATCAATAAGTTACCGATAACCAAGCAAGAACTTTGGATTATTCCTAAAAATAGGTTTAATTTGACATGCAGATCATCATTCCATTACAGTTGATAAAAAGATCTGTTAATCCTGCCGGATGTTAAAAGACTTTAAAAGACATAGTATCGGTATTGGAATATTCCTGGTCAGCTTTATAACCGGCCTGTATGCATTTGAAGATTTTGGTATTGCCTGGGATGAGCCGGCACAACAGATGACAGGTCAGATCACCTACGATTATGTATTTAAGGGTGACCAAAGTTATAAAACTTATATCAACAGGGATTATGGTGTGGCATTTCAACTTCCGTTGATCATGCTGGAGAAAGTATTAGGACTGCAAGATCCCCGCGATATCTATAATATGCGAAAGCTGGTAACTCATCTTTTCTTTTTATTCAGTGCATTTGTTTTTTATTTATTGATTTACTACCTGTATAAGAGACGGACGCTTGCAATAGCAGGATACCTTCTGCTGCTAATCACTCCAAGGATATTCGCTCAATCCTTTTTCAACTCCAAGGATATCCCGTTTTTGAATATGTTCATAATATGTTTCTTTTTAAGTGCGATCGCATTCCGGACGGAAAAGATCCGGTACTTCCTTATTTTTGGAGCATGTACCGGGTTGCTTATGAGCATCAGGGTGATGGGCGTTTTGTTACTTGTTCTGGTTATGTTGATGCTGTTGGTTGATATTATTTGGGGTAAAGCGAAAAAGAAGACCAATATTAACTTTTTAGTTTATCTTTTTTCCTGTCTTGCAGTATTAATTATCACCTGGCCATATTTATGGGAAAACCCGTTTGGGAATTTCATGACCGCTTTTTCCAATATGTCAAAATTCCGGTGGGATGGGACTATCCTCATGTTTGGAGACCTGGTCCGGGCCACAAAAATCAGTTGGACCTATGTGCCGGAATGGTTTGGATTGACTATTCCTATACCCTATCTTATTCTTGGATTGATCGGGATTATTTTCTTTGTCTTCAATTTCTTCCGGCAACCGGCCAGATTCCTTATGAATACAACAGAGCGGAATCATTGCTTATCTATTGCCTTTTTTTTCGGACCTGTTCTTTCAGTTATTATATTGCATTCTGTACTTTACGACGGATGGAGACAGTTGTATTTCATTTATCCCCCTTTCATTTTGCTTGCTGTTTATGGATTATCTTGCCTTTTGAAAAGTAAAACCGGAATGGGAAATTTGCTTTCCCCTGCCGTCGGATTGGTTTTATTTTTCTCTGTTCTTTCAACTGCAACATTAATGATCCGTAATCATCCTTTTGAAGACGTTTACTTCAACGCTCTTCTGCCAACAAATGAACAGTATTTGCGAAAATCATTTGAGTTGGACTATTGGGGTACATCGTATAAGCAGGCGCTGGAATATATTGTCTCCCACGACACATCGGAAAAGATCACTATCAATGTCGCCAATTGGCCAGGTAATGTTAATCGTATGATCCTGAAAGAAAAAGACCGTAACAGGATCCGTTTTGTTGATGAGGTACAGGAGGCATCTTACTTCATATCAAACTACAGGTTCCATCCGGAGCATTACAGTTATCCGCCTGAGCAAAAGATCTTTACGATTAAAGTAATGAACAGTGATATTTGTTCCGTCTGGAAATTAAATAAACCATCATGAAAACAAAAAGCAAGATCATTCCCTGGGTACCAGGGGTATTAACTATCCTGTTTTGGTAAGATTCATCTTTCCGCTCTCTCAAACACCTCCAGCAGCCTGTAAACCTTAGCCGGGGATTGTGTATCAAAGGAAGCATTCACCATGGCCTGTGCAACGATTTGTCCGTGGATGGGTTTATATCCTTTAAAAAGCCCGAGGTCTGTTATAAAACGTGTAATGCCGATCCCGATCTTTTCGAATTTCCGTTCTTTTTCCCGGGGACCTTCCAACGGACCTGGCTGAAGAATATGAATATGCCGGAAAGGAAGTTTCCTGATATCCCTTTCCAGTTCTCCTTTAATTTTGGAATAAAAGACCAGTGAATCCGGGTTGGCTCCGACAGATGAAACAAGGACATAAACCGGCACACCATTATCAGAAGCAGCTTTTGCAAAGTTATACTGGTAGGTATAATCCACTTTGTATTGCGGAACTTTTCCCCCCGCTTGTTTCAATGTTGTTCCCAACGCTGAAAAAAGCACGTCACCTGTTACAAAGTGTTTCCAGCTTTCCATGTTATCAAAATCGATAATGTGTTCTTCAAGCTTGGGATGGCTAATGTTGATACTTCTCCTGGTAAAGATCCTTACCATAGAGAATCTTTCATCCTTCAGCAAAAGCTGCAAGGTATATGAGCCGGTCATCCCTGTCGCTCCTATCAGATTGGCTGTTTTCATAGTTTTAATTTTATCACCTCAACCCCCCTGCCCGGCAGGCAGGTTCCCCGGGGCTTGCTTCGGAATTCAGGTCCAGGGCTGTGCCCTGGGGTTCATACCATTTGATTGAATTATTTATAAAGAAGATTTACAACAAAAATAGGGAAAAATCTTTTGTAAACTTTTTTATCATTCATCGAAAAAATTTGCATTCCCACCCGTTTCTTTTTATTTTTACTGCCCAATCAAACACTTTGAAAACAAAATTCCTTATTGTTTTTCTGGTGATCGCAGGGTATATTGCTTTTCCGGTGGAATAGTCTAATTAAACCTTCAGACCCATGGAATCAAATAACGTGATAAGCTACTTCGAAGATTCAATTAGGAAAAATTGGGATCTTGTTTCCTTATCCGATTATAGTGGTAAAAGTTATTATTATAGGGATGTGGGAAAAAGAATGATCCATCTCCATTCGGTTTTTCATTCCTGTGGAATTCAAAAAGGAGATAAAATTGCGCTCTGGGGCAGGAATTCCGCCGACTGGGGCATTGTTTTCCTGGCAACCATTACGTATGGAGCTGTGATCGTTCCGATCCTGCCTGATTTCAAACCGGCCGATGTTCACCACATTGTTACACATTCGGATGCAATCATGCTTTTTGTCGATGAATCCATGTTCAAAAACCTGGATCCTGAAGCCATGCCTCAATTGAAACTGATAGCGGGGATTCCCGGGTTCCAGTCTCTGTTTGCCGGCAATTCCGCTTTCAGTAATATCCTGACTGAGAACCAGGTCCCGGGAGATGAAAAGCAGGTCTCACCTGATCAGATACGGTTTGCTGATACATCTCCTGAGGATATCATGGTCATCAATTATACCTCCGGAACAACCGGTTTCACAAAAGGAGTGGTCCTGCAGCATAAAAGCATTCTGGGCAACATCCGTTATGCCCGTCATCATATGCCCCTGAAAGCCGGCGACAGAATCCTTTCGATACTCCCGATGGCGCATATGTTTGGCTGCACCTTTGAATTTCTTTTCCCTTTCGTATTAGGTTGCGGGATCACCTTCCTCAATAAGATGCCTACACCCGGAATTCTGATCCAGGCCATGCATGAGATACGTCCTGCATTGATCCTGACAGTTCCGGTACTGATTGAAAAAGTCTATAAATCAAAGATCATCCCTGAGCTGAATAAACCGATTATTCGTATCCTGATACAAATTCCTTTCCTCAACAAGGTGATCTACGGAAAAATCCGTGACAAGTTGGTGGAATTTTTCGGAGGAAATTTCAAAGAATTAGTGATTGGAGGCTCGGCATTAAATCCTCTTGTGGAGCAGTTTTTAGGAAAAGCAGGATTGCATTTTACCGTCGGGTATGGTATGACCGAATGCGGTCCACTGATCTCGTATGCATCGTGGAACACTACCCGTCCCGGAGCTTCCGGCAGAGTGGTGGATGAACTGGAGGTCCATATTGATTCGGAGGATCCATACCAGAAACCCGGAGAGATCCTGGTGCGCGGAAACCATATCATGCTGGGCTATTATAAAAACGAAGATGCAACGCGGGCAGTAATTGACCCTGAAAGATGGCTCCATACCGGTGACCTGGGAATCATTGACAGGGAAGGGAATATTTATATTAAAGGCAGATGCAAAAGCATGATCCTGGGGCCGAGCGGACAAAACATCAATCCCGAAGAGCTGGAAAGCAGACTCAATACCCGTTTCATGGTGATGGAATCACTGGTGACCGAGCGTAACCACAAGCTGGTTGCCCTGATCTTTCCCGATGCTGAAGAAATGGAAAAGGCAAATATTTCCAAAGAACAATTACCTGAGATCCTGAAAAAATACATTCATGATCTGAATAAAGATGTCCCTAAGTTCATGCAGGTATCGGATTTTGAAATCCAGCAAACCGAATTTGAGAAAACACCCAAGCGGAGTATCAGGAGATTTCTTTATCAATAAAATCAGTGAATAGTGAAGGGTGAAGAGACAAACACCATATAACAATGGCGCAAACAAGAACTAACTTTAGTATTTTAGGGGGCCCTGTGCATGTAAGCCAACTTCACATTGAGGCCATGACCTCTTTGAAGAGAGTGGTTCTGTTTGCCGATAACGCGTT
>CAIYUC010000174.1 GCA_903929315.1 uncultured Bacteroidales bacterium | reverse complement strand
TAGAATATAAATTACTCAAGTTTCGCATTAATTTAAATACTGATATACAGACAATTGCATAGTGTTTTCTAAAGATCGGTGTTGAGACCAAATTTTCATATTCTCTATCATCTGTACTATTTTCTCTTCAACGTGGTCATTACAAAGCATCATCTGAATGAGATCATCAAAACTAATACCCATGACTTGTAGAATGGAATGCTGCAATTCAATGAACAGGCCCCAGAGTCTTTCCGTCAGGGTAATTTCAATTATTTCTGATTCAATTTTCCGGAATAGTTCACCCATACTTTCGTAGGCATTGAACCTGCGCCTGAGACTGACCATAATATAAACCAGAAATACACAAGTGAATGAAGCAATCTGACCATCAAAATCCCGGGATTGATCTTTACCAAGACCAAGATGCTGCTTTGTTTCTTTAAAGAAAACCTCGATGCTCCAACGTTTGGTATATATCTTAATCGCTTCTGCAAAGTTCATGCTCCGATCATCGGTAATGAGAACATTCCAACTGCGGTCGTTAAACTGGGAAAAGAACAATTTCATGGTATACCCTTTATACTCAACCATCAATTCAGCATACCGAGCCTTAATGGTGCGGGAACGCTTTATTTTCTTATTTCTCTTACACCAGTCCAGAAGTTGTTTTACCGTTTTCTCCTTGCCGTTGAAAATATACTTACGGTCATCAAACTTGCACATGCCAAGCAGATACACTGATTTGAGTGTATATATGTATGCGATAAGCCCCAGATTCATGAACCAGCTATCAACGAGAACATAATCAACTGTCAATCTATGCCTCAATGCACGTTTGATCATTGCAATGGTGTTTTCACTCTTGGAAACTCTTCTTTCGAGCGCCCTGGTGTATCCCGGATGATCTGGTTGCCGTTCCTTAGTGTATTGTCTTTCCACTTCCTCGGGCTTCAAACCAAAGGGTTTGTCGGGACGTTTCCCTTTTTCGCTATGCAACGAAAAATCCACCGGGATAAAACTTCTGGAATCGCAATAACCCATGATCAGGCCTTTGAATCCAAGACAATACCGATGGAAAACATGATCAAATACCTTGGATATGCCTTCAATAAATTTGCCTCTTTTAAAACAACTGGTATCATCAATAATCAGGCATCGAAGTTCATCGGCAGGCTCAATGGTAGCTTTGTTAACCAAGGAAAGAAATCGATTAACGAACAAAAACATCACCATACGCCAATCTATCCTGGGATCATTCTTCATGCGATAAAACGTGTCTTTTGCCGCATCAGTAGAATCGCCAGAAACATACATCCTCACACTTTGATTGGTAATGGTCATGATTAATAGATCAAATAATCTTGCGGTAATGCTTAAACCTTTTTCCTTGAAAGAACCCAAGATTTTTATTAGCTTTCCAGTTGTAAACCTGGCATATAATGTATGAATCGAATGAACTTTTTTATCAGAATCGTCAACAATCGTTTTGATCTCATGAAGATTCTTTGTAGTTTTGATTTGTGGGGTCATCTTCGTGGCTATTTGTTATGTAGTAATCTCAAATATAACCACTTATGAGGAAGGCCCCATGCTTTTTAGCCTGAAGTTATCATGAAGATATTAACATATTTTGTTATAAACATATGCGGTTTAACTAACTGCGAAACTTGAGTTATCTTATTACCGAAATTCGCTACCGGGAAAAACAATTCCGGCTGACAAGTTCATTTGAACATGATGGTGATCCTATGCAGCCCAGACGAAAAGTAATGGTGGTATTCGATGAGGCAAGATCAATCATTGGGTTTCTCGCTAAAAATTGATGAAAAAATTATTAATATTATTAATTGCAATTTGTCTGATTTTAGGCAGTTGTAATAAAGAAATAAAAAAGGAAATGGCAATATCTGAGCAGAAACAACATTATAT
>CAIYUC010000173.1 GCA_903929315.1 uncultured Bacteroidales bacterium | reverse complement strand
ATTCCACTTCTTCTTTCATTTCCTTCCTATTGCTTCTCTTTGCTTTCTTCAGGTCAAAAAATGCCAACGAGGGGTTACTTGGCAATTCACCATAGAGAAATCTGGTATTTTCATCTATTTCGGACTCCCACTCCAGGAGGTCGTTCGAATGGATAATTTTTCTCCATTCGATGTTTTTTTCCTGGCGGTTCCTGACTTCAAACTGCTGAAAAGTGCCGCCATATACCTGGGCTGTTGCAACAAAGTTCAACGGTTGATGGGAATTTTGTGGATCCTTTACCAGAAAGGGATCCGTAGCGCTACGTATAGCTGACATTCCGGAAGATGTCACAGCACACGATGTTTCGATGTCCGATCCGTATCCTTCGAGTAAAGCCAGAACTCCTTCAAGGTAATAAATACTCGGGTTGGCGATCCTGGAATAGCACCATGTGGGGATCTTATATCCGAGCGCAGCTTCCATCTCATCGGCATCACGATAAGCCTGGGATGTTGACATATAGATGGGTTCAATGATGGAGCCTTGATTGAAATCGAGCGCTTCCTGCATAGAATAGATACCATGAACGGCAATGGTATCAAACCGGCATGACTTCATCTTTCTTAGGTATTCTGTATGCCATTGCATAGCACGCTCAGCAGCTTCCAGATAATATTTAATTCCGGGTGAATTCATATGAATGGGTTAATTTGTGACGGAAATAACCAATAAAGGTAAAAAAAAAATTAATTTCGCAGCTAAGAAAAAGAAGAACTCAATGAAACAACTGATCGAATGCGTCCCGAATTTCAGTGAAGGCCGTGACATGACCATCATCAAACAGATCACTGATGAAATTGAAAAGACAGGAAGTGTCAAATTACTCGATGTAGACCCGGGAAAAGCCACAAACCGGACAGTAGTTACATTCGTCGGAACTCCCGACGCGGTTATTAAAGCAGCTTTCCAGGCAATTAAGAAAGCAGCGGAAGTCATTGATATGAGCAAGCATAAAGGTGAACATCCCCGTTTCGGTGGAACGGATGTTTGCCCGCTGGTACCAATTTCCGGTATTTCAATGGAAGAAACTGTTAATTATGCTCATCAGTTGGGAGAACGTGTGGGAAAGGAGCTGAAGATCCCGGTTTATTGTTATGAGAATGCTGCTTTTACTGAAGAACGAAGAAACCTTGCTACAAACCGTTCGGGAGAATACGAAGGATTGGCAAAGAAACTGGTAGATCCGCACTGGAAACCTGATTTCGGTCCCGCTATATTTAATCCCCGAACCGGTGCTATTGCAATCGGAGCGCGCGATTTCCTTATAGCATATAATGTTAACCTTAATACTACATCAGTCCGCAGGGCTAATGCGGTTGCTTTTGATATCAGGGATAAAGGACGACCGGTCAGGGAAGGGGACCCGGTCACCGGGAAGATCAAAAAGGATGAGAACGGGGAACCGGTTTATCTGCCTGGTAAACTTAAAGCCTGTAAAGCAATCGGCTGGTATATCGAAGAATATGGTATTGCTCAGGTTTCCATTAACCTTACGAACATAAGTATCACTCCGGTGCATGTGGCTTTCGAGGAAGCTTGCAAAAGTGCTCAAAAACGAGGTCTTAGGGTCACAGGGTCGGAACTCGTTGGTCTTATCCCTTTAAAAGCGATAATCGAAGCAGGGAAATATTTTCTTCGTAAGCAAAAACGCTCATTGGGTATTCCAGAGGAGGAGATTGTTAAAATCGCTGTAAAATCCCTCGGCCTCGATGATCTGAAGCCTTTTAATACCAAGGAAAAGATCATTGAATACTTGTTGGACAACAACAAGGAGAAGAAACTGATCGATATGACCTGCAAAGGATTTACCAACGAAACAGCATCCGAGTCGCCTGCCCCGGGTGGTGGTTCTGTTTCAGCATTCGTCGGTGCGCTGGGTGTTTCCCTCGGAACAATGGTGGCTAATCTGTCTGCCCATAAGCCCGGCTGGGATGACCGGTGGGAGGAGTTTTCAACATGGGCAGAAAAAGGACAGAAACTTAAGGATGAGTTACTGATTCTGGTGGATGAAGATACTCGCGCTTTCAATAAGATCATGGAAGCATTCGGACTTCCAAAAGAGACGGAAGAAGAGAAAAAAGTACGGACAATGGCTATCCAGGCGGCAACAAAGACAGCCATAGAGATTCCTTTCAGAACCATGGAAAACGCATTGGAATCGATGACAATTCTTAAAGCTATGGTTGAAACCGGGAATCCGAATTCAGTGACCGATGCCGGGGTCGGCGCCCTTTGTGCCCGTAGCGCCGTGAGCGGTGCTTTCCTGAACGTCAAAGTCAATGTAACCGGCCTTCATGATAAAACTTTTGTGGAAGAGATACTGCGTAAAGGAACAGAACTGGAAGAAAAAGCGATCCTTCTTGAGAAAGAAATTTTATTACTCGTAAATGAAAAAATAACCAGGAAATAATCTGATGCTCGATCCTGGATGCTGGATGCTCGATGATTACGAATTATGTCTGTAGTTTTTTTAATTTCGCTACTTCGCCATTTCACTATTTCGCTATTTAATCCTTGATACATCTTACACTGAAGGCATTCGCCCTAAATGAAGGATAATGGGAAACCGAAGGATCGTACGTATTCATTGCGTGTGCCCAGGCTTTCCTTGTTCCATGCAGTGTGGAGGACCAGAAACAGGTAGCAAAAGTGTTAAATTTCCAGCTTTTATTAAAGTAACTGACACCGTCAACAAAGGCATTAAAACCTGAATATCCTGTGAATAATAGCGGGAGACCCGCGAAACCATTGTTGATATAGTTATTGAAAAGTGTACTCCATTCCTGCTCGGATGGCAAATGCCATCCTGGCGGACAAAGACCCTGGACCACTTCAACAACCTGGTATTGCATTATTTCATCCCATTGATACAGACCACCTGAGGTTGTGCATGTTGCGGAGTTATCATTATAACAATATTTTTCTGCTATGCAATTATCTCTTTGATATTGGGAAGAGGATATAAATGAACCGAAATTCAGATTTGCTGCCTGCCAGCATTGACCACCGATCTGAATAGTGGGATATTGCTTTAAATCACGAATGTCGGTTAAAGTGTCCCCGCAATTGAACACCGGGGCAGAAATTACATGGATCACCCGGTTCGTACTGTTATTACATGAATATTGGTTAATATAGGAATAAGTAATAGAGTGGAATCCGATCCCCGCTATGGCCGGATAAAAAATCCCTGTTAATGGGTTGACCCCGTTGCCGGTATATGTTCCTCCCAGCGGAATTCCTCCTTTCAGCTTATATGGTTGTGCTGTCAGAATTGTTAATGTATCAACACAAACCCCGAAAGTCACAACCATTACAGGGTGAACCGTGACTACAACCTGCCTGGTAATTCCAGGGCAGGTGCTTATATGTGGAGTTACAGCATAGGTAACCGTCTCAATGGTATAACCGGAAATGGTAAGTGTTTGGATGATCGAAGAACCGGAGCCGGCAGAAAACCCTGTAATATTTCCCGAACTTCCGTTGGCAGTCCAGGTAAATGTTGTCCCGCTGGTATGGGAGGTGAGGTTGATTCCTGCGGATGTTCCCGAACAGATGGTTTGGTCAGAAGGAGTGAAGATCACATCAGGAACAGGATAAACAGATACAATATAATCGGTGGGATCGCCGTCACAACCATTTATATGTGTTGTAATCGTATAGGTAACGGTTTCAATATTAAATCCCGAATTCACCAATGTCTGGTTGATCACTGATCCGACTCCCCCGCTATAACCGGTCATATTTCCTGAACTCCCGGAAGCGGTCCAGGTAAAGGTTGTTCCAGGAATATTAGATGTAAGAGTAATGCCTGTTACGGTATTGTTACATATGAATTTTGAAAGCGGTGTCGTTGTCAGTAATGGTTTTGGCTTATCGATCACCTTAACATCCATCGTCAAGCCCTGAGGACAGCCATTGGCGGAGGGAGTAACGTGGTATATAATGGAATCTATTGTGATTCCTGTATTGATCAACATTTGTGCAATGATATTGCCCGTTCCGTCGGAATAACCGGTAAGAGTGGGGCCACTGGGAGTGGTGGTCCAGGAAAAAGTAGTCCCGGCTGTATGAGATAAAAGATTGATCCCGGTAGGTTGTGGTGAACACAAAACCTGTGAAGCAGGTGAAAAATAAACATCCGGTGTTGGGAACACAGTAACAATATAATTAACTGTAATCCCATCACAGTTATTTGCTTGGGGAGTTATTGCATAGGTAACAGTTTCCGTGTTAAAACCAGAATTATTTAATAGCTGATTGATACTAAACCCTGATCCGGCGCTGTAACCTGTAACATTCCCGGAGCTTCCTGAAGCGGTCCATATAAAAGTTGTTCCTGCTACATTTGATTGCAATTGAATATTTGTGCTGTTACCGTTACAGATCTGTTCGGTTAAAGGGTTGTTCGAGACATCCGGCTTCGGGTTCACAGTTACCACGAAATCAGAGATGATTCCCGGGCATCCATTGATCGATAGAGTGATGGAATAAGTCACAGTTCCAGGTATGAATCCATTATTGGTAAGCGTCTGAATGATCTGGTTCCCGTTTCCATTGCTGAAACCGGTTATATTTCCTGAACTTAAAGAAGCAATCCAGGAAAATACAGTACCGGCAACATTGGATGATAAAATAATATTGGTTGATGTTTGCGAGCAGATGGTCTGATCTAATGGATTTGTTGTAATGGCAGAAACAGGACTGACATAGATCACCTGGGTGTAATTCTGACTGATACATCCGTTTGCGGTAGCAATCACTGTATAGGTGACAGTTTCCAAAGAGATTCCGGAGTTGATCAGCGTTTGTTGGATCTGGGTCCCATTTCCATCAGCGTATCCTGTTATGTTCCCTGAACCAGGCGTTGCTATCCAGGAAATTATTGCACCTGAAACTCCTGTCGATAAAGCTATACTTGTTGTTTGTCCTGAACAGATGGAATCATTCAAAGTTTGAATGATCACATTTGGCCTGGGGTTCACGTCGGTTTTAAAGATTACAGCAGATCCCTGACAACCGTTTAAAACAGGAAGTACGGTATAGGTCACTTCTCCCATTGTAAAAAGATTATTGGTCAGAACATCCGAAATCACATTGGCTGCACCGGGAGATGTAAATCCAGTGACATTCCCGATTGAGCAGGTTGCTGTCCAGGAGAAGGTAGTACCTGGAAGGTCAGCCTGCAAAGGAAAGTTGTTATTGAACCCTGAACAAATGGTATCCATTAAAATTGTGTTTATAATTGAGGGAATAGGGTTGAGAATAGCTGTAATCTGTGTCCTGTTGGTACTATGGCAGCCACTGATAGAATCAATGGTCTCCGCATAGTAATAGGAAGTAGCGATAATATTAGTGGTAACCGTTAATGTTATGAAAGGTAACAGGTTTCCACCTATAGGTGCATCATACCATTTAACCCCCTGGTGCGTTCCTGCAGTTACGCCGAATGTCACTGATCCAGGCCCGCACCTTGTTACAACAGGATTCAGGGCAACAGGTGCAGGAGGAGGCGCATACAGGGTAACGGTATGGGAAGCGGAAATAATGCAGGGAACTATGATGGTATGTGTAATTGTATAAATGCCCGGAATACTGGCGGCAACATTGATCTCGCCCGTCGTATCATTTGCAAAGACCAACCCTGGTGGGCTTGAGGTAAAGATCCCCGCTATTATATTTGCCTGGGGAATGGGATCCGGCTGGTTCTGGCAAAAAATGGGAGGAATGTATTGAAACCCGGGATCCATGACCGTAACAGTCACATCCGCTGAGCTGTAAGAACCACCACAGACTTCAACAACTCCCGTGTAGGTGGTGGTGGTTGTCGGGAACACGGTTATCCTGGGGCCATATCCAGCGACTGTTCCTCCGGGATATCCTCCTGTGTACCAGGTTACTCCTTCCGGAACAAAACGTGTACTTTCGTTGTTCGCTGTCCAGCTTGTGTTGTTCCTGCCGGGGACAATGAATGCCACAGTTCCTGTAAGATTTTGAACTCCCTGGGTTGCTTTGTTACTTTGCCAACTATTGCAGGCAGGCTTATTCGCAATATTATTTTCAATAATACTGTTTTGTTCATTCAAAACGATCTCAAATGTGCCCAATGTTGTTGTGCAATTATACATCGGGCAGTTAAGCCAATAGATCACACATTGCTGGTAAGGAGCACTACCCGTAATATAGTAATAAATGTTATTCCCCACTCCACCGGCTCCAGGAAACCAATCCTGCCAGGGTGACATGATGCAATTTTTCGGAGTGTTAGGAGAAGGATTTGGTAAGGTGTCAGGATTATAGGTATCCCATTGTGTTCCTGGCGGTTGGGTAAAGCTGATCCACCCGTTTGATCCTACATAAAATTGGGTATAGTCAACATTTAAGAAACAGAATGTAAACCCGATATTAAATGGTCCTCCCCAGCAATCATCATGGTTTGAACTGCTGAAACAATGATTAGTGTGATCAAAACTTGTATCGATAATAGTACCTCCTGTAAATGGAAGCGGATTATAAGGAATGATTTGAAATGAATAACTGCTCGTTCCATAACCACCCCCGACAACTGTTGCAATAAGCGTTGCCGAGCCGCCCAGGCAGATGGTTGTATCAGGGCTTACAGTAATAGTCTGTGAGAAAGTTGTAGTGGAAATAAGAAGACAAAACCAAAACAAAATCCTTTTCCGGGATCTTTTCTGAACAGGTCCATGCCAGTTATCAGACGAATGAAAAAGTAGAGACACTTTGATAAAATCTCTGAATTGGTTTGAACTGATAAAGTTATAAAATTTTTTCGACAACGGAATTTCTACACGAAAATGCCAGGAGAATAGCTACCATTTCAACGCGTAAAACTGATTCGGTCAGATATAAAGTAGGAGGAAAAAAATTAAGGTATAAAGGTTTTATAGCCGGGAAAGAAAAAAGGCCAGGTGAATACCCGGCCTTTTTTATCCTGATATAATCCTTTTAATTATTTCTTAGGTTCTGCTTTCTTATGTTCGGCAGGTTGAGGTTGCGGTTTAGCTTCCTGTCCTTTCTGCATTCCACCTTTAGAACCGTGTTCAGCTCTTTTCACAAACTTACCATCTTTATCAAAAATAAAAACAATTTTATCCGCTCCATATACGAGCAGGACATCGTATGTGATGACTCCTTTGGAGTCAACTTTGAAAGCTTTGTCAATGGTGTAAGTTTTAACATTTTTAGCAATAAAATCCGTGACCGATTTTGGAAGATCTGCTGGTTTCAATTCAGTTTTTGTTTGTCCGAAAATTACAGGGGCAAGGATTCCGATAAATAAAATTAAAAGTAATTTTTTCATTTTCCTGTGGGTTTTTTAGTGATACATCCATTTAATTGACGCAAAATTGTACCCCGATTTTGTTAAAATTCCGAACCGTCATTGAATCCAGCTATGTATAAAGGAAGGAACCCGGGCATTATCAAAAAGTCCAGGTATAATGTCTGGACTATTGACTTGTTGATCCTCTTGCGGATTATTTCTTGGGGGCAGGCTGTGCAACAGGAGTTTGCTGGCTTGGCTTTGGTTCCTTAGCTTTTGGTGCAGGTGCGGCTTCGATTTTCTTTCCTTCAGCAGGAGCAGCACTCTTGATAAAATTTCCATCCTTATCAAAATGTATCTTGTGTTTTTCTGTCCCTTTCATAACGATAACAGCATACGACATCTCACCTTTATTTTCCATTTTATAAGCTTTGTTAATGGTAAAGCCTTTCATGTTTTGCGTAATGTAATCCGTTACTTTTTTGGGAAGATCAGCAGATTTCACTATGGTTTTTGTTTGTGCAAATGTAAATGTTGCAATTAAAGCAACAATAAAAGTTACAAAAATCTTTTTCATTGTTTCAATTATTTAATTGTTTAACAAAATTGTTAAAAATACAAAATTGGTATTGAATTCTGTTTGAATTTTGAAGGTAGTCGTTCAGGAAGCATTCTGATCATCCAATTTTCCTTCCCGGGAAAAATCTATGATCAATGTATGAATGCTACCGGACAAAAGGTATTCGATAGTAAACTGGTAAAGATTAATTATTTCTTTGACGATGGCGAGACCCAACCCGACAGAATCGCCACTCCTGTCGGATTTTCTGAACCGTTCAAATAGTTTCTGAGGATCGATTGAAAGCGGTTGACCTGTATTGGAAATCTGAAGCTTCTTTCTGTTCAGCAGAATGCTAATGTGGCCATTCTGGACATTATGTTTTATGGAATTGGTTATAAGGTTTGAAATCAGGATGTCAGCAAGGCTTTTATTCATTGTCAGAACAACCGGTTCTTCAATTTCTTTTCGCACCTCGATATTTTTCATCTGAATAATTTCCTCGAAGTTTTCAAGATTTTTTTCTATGATCTTCTCTATCCCTATCTTTTCGGTAGCAAAGAATTGATTATTATCAATCTTGGATATTAAAAGTAGTCCCTGGTTAAGCTTAGACATGCGGGTTGTGGCGTCATATACCGGTTTAATAAGATGCATTTGATCTTCTGATAGCTTCTCGCTTTGTACTAACAACTCAAGTTTGGAATTGATAATCGCCAGTGGTGTCTGCATCTCGTGAGATGCATTTTCATTGAATTCCTTTAAACTGAAATAATCACGCCTGATCTTTTTTGACATTCGCGTCAACGCTTTGTTCAGTAATACAAACTCCTTTGTTGAACTTTTTGAGAGTTCCAAAGGCGTGTCCTGGCTTATATCATATTTATTAAGATTTTGCAGTGTTTGATAAAAGGGTCCCCAGACGCTTCTGGAGCTGAAATAATTGACAAAAATCAATAAAGCCATGAGAAACAGGAAAAGAAATGTCATCGTCAGTAAAATATTGGTAATAAGATTTTGGGTTTCATCGAGTCGTTTATAGATACTTATTATATAACCCCTGTTTTTTATGGATGTCCCCTCTGCTATCAAATGACGGAAGGGGATCAGCTTTCCTTTTTCCTTATCAAATAAAAATGTCGTTTTGATAAAGCCAAATTTCTGCTTTGGTTCGTTAAAGACCGTAACTTCAATGAGGTGTCCAAATACTGTCCTGAAATCCGGTAAACTGTCTGAATAATTTATTTGCTCAACAATAAGTAGCTTTTCCGTTGTGAGATTTTCATCCAGCTGGGTGTAAAAAATTGATTTAATAACACGGTTAAAGATGAAACCTCCGATTAAAAATGCAACCAGTGAGAAGGAAATATAGTAGATGGATATCTTAGTCAGTAATTTCATTGCGATAGAAATTTATACCCCATTCCGTATATGGTCTGAATATAATCCCGGCCACCTTTTTCCATGACTTTCCTCCGGATATTCTTGATATGGGTATAAATGAAATCAAATGAATCTGCCGTATCCATGACTTCTCCCCAAAGATGCTCTGCCAGGGATTCTTTCGTAAGCACCCTGTCTTTATTGGAAAGAAAATAGATCAGAAGATCGAATTCTTTTTTTGTCAGGATAATGAGTTTTTCGTTTACAAAAACCTGCATGGCTTCAGGAATGATCCTGATTTCATTGAATAACAGCTCTTTCTTTCCACTGAAATTCCTGCGTCTGATTATGGACTTTATTCTCGCATTCAGTTCGGAAAGGTGAAACGGTTTTGTAAGATAATCATCGGCCCCGATTCCCAAACCGGAGAGTTTATCATCAAGAGAGTTTTTAGCGGAAATGATAATAATGCCTGTCTCGGATTGATTTTCTTTCAATTCCCGGATAATATCCAACCCATTACCGTCAGGGAGGCTGATGTCAACAATAATACAATCATACTGATAGAGGTTTATCTTTTCTTCGGCCTGATTATAAGTGAGAGCGGTTTCACAAAGGTAATTCTCCTGCTTCAGATAGGTTTCAATGGAAGCGGAAAGCTCTTTTTCGTCTTCAATCAAAAGTACTTTCATGTTTCAGATAACTTATTCCAAATTGATACTCGATAAACGTAACAATCGTGACAATCGTGATGATTACGAATTACGTAAGTAGTTTTTTAATTTTCGCTATTTCACCATTTCGCTACTTCACTATTTAATCCTTAAGACACCGTACACTGAAAGCATTAGACTTCAAAGAAGGATAGTAGGAGACAGAAGGATTAAATGAATTCATCCCATGTGCCCAGGCTTTATTTGGCCCATGAGCAGTGGATGACCAGAAAAGGGTGGCAAAATTATCGAAATTCCAGGTGGAGTTTTCGAACCGGATACCTGACAATAAAGCATTAAATCCTGAATAACCGGTGATCTTTAAAGGACTCCCTGCAAAGCCGTTACTGATGAAAGAATTGAAGAGGGTGTTCCAATCGGATTCAGTAGGAATATGCCAGCCGGGAGGACAAAGTCCCTGGCTTCCCTGCGCTCCATCATAATGCATGACTTCATCCCACTGGTAGCGACCGCCACTTGAAGAACAATTGGCAGGATTATCCTGGAAGCAATACTTTTCGGGTTGACAATTATCTCTTTGCATTGCAGAGGAAGCAATAGTAGTGCCGTATTCAAGGTTTGCCGCCATCCAGCATTGAGTACCGATCTGTATCGTAGAATATTGATAATTGTCCCGGACATCGGTCAGTGGATTCCCACAGATCAACGCTATCGGGGTAATAACCGGGATCGTAAGGGAAGCCATATCCGTACATCCGAAAGCATTGATATAACTGTAAAAAAGGGTATGCCCCCCGGGACCTGCAATACCGGGGTAAAAGATACCAGCATTCACACCAGCCCCAGAATAGGAACCGCCAAGAGGAATTCCTCCTTTAAGGACAATAGGCTTTGCATCGGTCGTTGTCACAGGATCAAAGCACAAGATAAATGAAACAAAAGGCAAAGGATCTACTGTGATTGTGACACTATTGGTGGTTCCAGGGCAACCATTAGCTGAAGGGGATGTCAGATATGTCGCTGTTTCAACCGTATAACCTGAATTATTAAGGGTTTGCTGGATCACGTTGCCACTTCCCGGAGAATAACCCGAGACATTTGGCGAACTGCCGGAAGCTGTCCAGGTAAATGTAGCTCCTGTCACATGTGACAAGAGCTGGATGTTGGATGTTTGTCTTGAGCAAAGGATTTGGGATGCCGGAGTAAAATAAACGTCGGCGACAGGGAATACAGTCACTATAAAATTGACAATGCTACCGGCGCAGCCATTGGCATGAGGCGTAACCGCATAGGTCACCGTTTCAATAGCAAAGCCCGTATTTTGTAATGTCTGGACAATTGAAGGGCCGGTTCCGGCGCTGTATCCCGTAACATTGAGGGAGCTCCCGGAAGCGGTCCAGGT
>CAIYUC010000172.1 GCA_903929315.1 uncultured Bacteroidales bacterium | reverse complement strand
CCGGTTTGAACGGGTGGAGCTAAAATCCAGCTTATCCAGTACTTCCAGAGTGTCTGCCAACTGGGGAATCAGTTTGGCAGAAACGATACTTCCCAGTTCGACAGTATCAAATCCCACTTTAAGCAAAGCATTGAGATATCGGACCTTGTTCCCTAATGGAATGACGTAGTCCAGGCTTTGCATACCTTCGCGGGGTGATTCAATGATGTTCATCTGCTCTCTTCTATCTTCCTGACATTGTTTTCGGGATTCTTCCGTTTTTGATGGCTTCGGAACGTAATCTCCGTCCGACGATCCGTTCCACCATTTGGCCTATCTCGAGCACTTTATCCACATCCAGCCCGGTATCGATGCCCATTTCATCCATCATCACAACCATATCTTCGGTAGATACAAGTCCGACAATATTCGGGTCTTTATAATAATAGCTTCCGGTTCCTGTCACGGGTATGCCGCTGACAAAATTTGCAGGTTGTCCTCCGATACCACCCATGGTAGATTCGTAGTTTACCATGCCCGCCTGTAAGGCAGCCAGAACGTTCGCCAGGCCCCATCCCCTTGTAGTATGAAAATGAACAATGTGCTTTTCTGGCCTGGGGATAGCATCCAGCAACATCGAATAGTACTGGTAAACGCGATCAGGACTCGCAGAGCCGTCATGATCCGCATGTTCGACATCGTTTGCCCCGATGTCAAACCAGCGACGGGCAAATTCTATCGCTTTCTTCATATCTGTCGGGCCTTCAATAGGACATCCCCAGATCGTGCTAACGGTTCCATTCACTTTCAAACCTGCTTCCCGTGCTTTAGGCACATATTTTTCCGCCATTTTCCAGTACTCATCGAGTGTCATCCCCGAATTTATTTTATGATGTGATTCGCTGGTGGAAACCATCAACAGGATCCTGTCAGGACCATACCCGTTTTTTCTGGCTTCGATGGCTCTTTCGATCGCCTTTTCACGGATCGTAATGGCCGTGATAATCTTATCCTGTATCAGATGAGCAATCTTTTTACTTGAGCGCAGACCTTTCAGTACCTCATCTGCATCCCTGAACTGTGGCATCCCCTGAGGATTTCCAAGGTTTGTGACCTCAATATATTTAAACCCCGCAAGGATCAATTGTTCAGCTACCCAAATTTTTGCTTCGGTCGGGATAAATTTCTCCTCGTGTTGAAAACCATCCCTTACCGTAATGTCTCCGATCGTTACTTTTTTTGGATAATTCATATTTGATAGTATTTAAATCCAGAAACTCACCCCCTAATGAGGATCGACCCGGATAACCCCACCCCGTCACCCCTCCCCTTGAAGGGGAGGGGAAGGGGGTGAGGTCATTAAAGACTAAATTTTCATTTCGGGAATATCCCCTTCAATGATCAGTATACCTTCAGTAGCATCTTTTATTTCTTCAACGCTCACTCCGGGGGCTCGTTCCACCAATTTAAACCCTCCGGGAACAATATCAACTACTGCAAGGTCAGTGATGACCCTCTTTACACATTTTACACCCGTTAGCGGTAAGGTACATTTTTTTATCAATTTCGATTTACCATCTTTATCAGTGTGGGTTGTAGCCACGATGATATTTCGTGCAGAAGCGACAAGATCCATTGCGCCTCCCATTCCTTTAACAAGTTTACCTGGAATTTTCCAGCTTGCGATATCGCCTTCCTGGGAGACCTCAAAAGCTCCCAAAACTGTCAGATCGATATGACCTCCCCGGATCATCCCAAAACTGTTCGATGAATCGAAAAAGGCGGCCCCCGGAATTGCCGTTATTGTTTGTTTTCCTGCATTGATAAGATCGGGGTCAATTTCGTCTTTCGTTGGAAAAGGGCCGATACCGAGTAACCCGTTTTCCGACTGGAGAATGACCTCCATTCCTTCAGGAATGTAATTCGCTGTAAGAGTAGGTATCCCGATTCCCAGGTTGACATAAAAACCGTCTTTCAATTCCCGGGCAATGCGTTTTGCTATTCCGTGTTTATCCAAAGCCATAATGAATCCAAATTAAAAGTTTTATTTATCCCTGGTCGTTGCAAACTCTATTCTCTTTTCATAATTGGTTCCCTGGAAGATACGCTGAACAAAGATTCCCGGTGTATGAATGTGATTGGGATCCAGTGTCCCGAAAGGTACCAGTTCTTCCACTTCTGCAATAGTAATCCTTCCTGCGGTGGCAATTACCCCATTAAAATTATAGGCTGTCTTATTGTAGATAAGATTCCCATGGGTGTCGCCGGTCTTAGCTTTTACAATGGCAAAGTCAGCGGTCAACCCTTTTTCCAATAAATGCATCTTTCCATTGAATTCCCTCACTTCTTTGTCACCCTGTACTTCTGTTCCGTAACCGGCCGGAACAAAAAATGCAGGGATGCCTGCTCCTCCTGCCCTGATCCGTTCCGCTAGGGTGCCCTGGGGAATGAGTTCCACTTCCAGTTCCCCGCTTAATAACTGGCGTTCAAATTCTTTATTCTCGCCGACATAAGAAGCGATCATTTTTTTCATCTGGTGCTTTCTCAGTAGAACTCCCAATCCAAAATCGTCAATGCCTGCATTGTTCGAGATGCACGTCAACCCTTTAATCTTAGTTTCAGCAAGAGCTTTCAGACAATTTTCGGGGATGCCACATAAACCAAAACCTCCAAACATAATGGTGGCATTGTCCCTGATCCCCTCGATTGCTTCGTTAGCATTTTTCACAACCTTGTTCATATTCCTTCACATTATAATTTATACGACAGATCTCAATTATTCCTTTTTTCCAGAATGATCAGGGGTGTAACCACTTCCACTCTTTCATTTAATGAGACATTGATCTTCCTGATAACAGCATCCTTAGGTGAAACGATCTTGTTTTCCATTTTCATGGCCTCGACAATAAGAAGCAGATCGCCTTTTTTTACTTCATCCCCCTCTTTGATATTTATTTTAATTACTTTACCCGGCATCGGCGAAGCAACATGATTACTGTCCGTCCCCAACGAATCATTTTTTGCGGCAGAAACCGATTCCGACAGAAGATCTATACGTTTCAGGTTAAAAACAGATCCATTGATGCTGACAAATGCATTGTTGTTTTTATCTTCCGAAATATAAGCGGCACAATGATTGCCGTTCACTGAAAATTCTAGTTTGTTTTTATGAAAGATAAAATCTGTAGTAACATATTTATGCCCGTGAATTTCAACCTCAAAATACTCATTTTTGTTGTGGAGTATGTGGACCTGATATTCATCCTGTTCAAATTTCAGTTTCATCCCCATTAAATTTCGCCAGTAACCGATATCTTTCCATACATTTCTGGAGCCGGGAGTGATCATTCCATCATGATACCGTTTATGCAGGTTAGACAATAAAAAACCAATTACCGGCAAGAAAAACGGAACTTTTAATTTATCTTTTTTAATGGAAGAAACAATGTCACTGGAATGCCGGTCGCAAAAAGCGGTAGATATTTTATTTTCAACGAATGCTGGATTTTGCAACAATTTAGTGAGGTAACCAATGTTGGTTTTAATCCCATGAATAATATATTCGCTGAGTGCATTTATCATGATCTGAGTCGCGTCGTTCCTTTCTTTGCCCCAGGCTACCAGTTTGCAGATCATCGGATCAAAGGAACTTTTTATTTCTGTTTTCGAGCCAATACCTTTATCAATCCTGATATTGCTCAATTCCGGTTCCTTATAATGCGTCATGATTCCCGGTGATGGCTGGAAATTGCTTTCCGGATCTTCGGCATAAATACGGCATTCTATTGCATGTCCTTTTTGTGAGAGGTTTTGCTGAAGCAGCCGCAATTTATTTCCGGAAGCAATATGGATCTGTTCTTCCACAATATCTATTCCCGTTACCATTTCAGTCACAGGATGCTCGACCTGGATACGGGTATTCATTTCAAGGAAATAAAAATTCCGGTTTTTATCCACCAGGAATTCGATGGTACCGGCATTGTTATAACCGGTCTCTTTACCGATCTTCACCGCCGCTTCTCCCATTTCTTGCCGGAGGGCCGGAGTCAGGGTTGGGGAGGGCGATTCTTCGATAATTTTCTGGTAACGCCGCTGGATGGAGCATTCCCTTTCGAAGAGGTGGATCACATTTCCATAATTATCTCCCAGGATCTGGAACTCTATGTGCCGCGGATCTTCGAGATACTTTTCTATATAGACCGTGGCATCGCCGAAATACGCCATGGCCTGACGGGCGGTGGATTCGATCGCTTCTTCAAGTTCCGTTTCGTTATAAACGATCCTCATTCCCTTACCTCCTCCGCCGGCGGCAGCTTTCAGGAGGAGAGGGAGCCCGATCTTGTCTTTCGCTTTCATGAGTGTTGCATGATCCCCTGTAACACCTTCCGTAATAGGGATCCCGATCTTTTGCGTGAATGACCTGGCCTCGATTTTATTCCCCATCATTCTCATGACCCTGCTGCGAGGTCCGATAAATATAATCCCGGCCTGGTCACATGCATCCACGAACAAGGGATTTTCTGCCAGGAAGCCATATCCCGGATGAATTGCATCACATCCTGCTCTTTTTGCAGTATCGATGATCTTACCAATATTCAGGTAGGTGTCACTCAATTCAATTTCTCCGATACTATAAGCGTCATCGGCCTGGGAGACATGCAAGGAATCATGATCGATCCTGGAATAAATGGCCACCGTTTTAATGCCCAGCTTTTTTGCGGTGCTGATCACCCGGACGGCAATTTCACCGCGGTTGGCGATAAGTATCTTTCGGATCATTCCACCCATTTTGGTTTGCGTTTTTCAAGAAAAGCATTCATGCCCTCCTGTCCTTCTTCTGAGGCACGGATCTCTGCAATGATTTTTGCCGTATAGTCATAGGCTTCCTCCATAGTAAGATGATTGGAAACCTCATGGATTAATTTCTTACACTGGCTCATCGCTTCAGGACCACTGGTACCCAACATGGATATGACTGAAGCGACATGTTCATCAAGGTTCTCCATTGGGACAGATTTGTTGACCAGGTGAAATTTTTCGGCTTCTTTTCCATTGATCCTTCTGCCAGTAAGCATAAGTTCCCTTGTTCCAAATTCACCCAAACGCTTGATGATGTAAGGTGAAATACAGGCCGGTACAATACCGATCTTTACTTCGCTGAGGGAGAACACTGCTTCATCAGTACAATAAGCAAGATCGCAGGCAGCAAGCAAGCCATTGGCTCCGCCTAAGGATACCCCATGCACCATTGCAATGGTCGTTTTGGGACACGTGTAAATTGTATAAAAACACTTTGAAAGTAAAAGACTTTCCTTGTAATTTTTATCGTAGCTGTTCAGTGCTACGTTCTTCATCCAGTTGAGGTCTACGCCCGCACAGAAAGATTTTCCTCTCCCGCGGAGGACAATGCACAGAATATTTTCTTCGGGAAGGGTTTCAAAACAATCCGTCAGTTCAACAAGCATGGTTTTGTCAAATGCATTATGCACGGCGGGACGGTTCAGCCATATGGCGCAAATCCTGTCGCGGATTTCCGTTTCGATCGTTTGATATTTCTTCATGACACTTACATCCGGAAGATTCCAAAGTTAGTCTTTTCGTAAAATTTATTTTGTGATATTGCGATTGAAAGAGCGATGATCTTACGGGTATCGACCGGATCGATGATACCATCGTCCCATAACCTGGCGGTGCTGAAATAGGCTGAGCCTTCGTCTTCATATTTTTTCAATATGGTGTTCCGCAAATGATCGATCTCTTCTTCTGACATGGTTTTGCCTGCTGCCTTCAACTGTTCTTCCTTGACCGTAATTAAGACGTTTGCCGCCTGTTCACCGCCCATCACTGATATTTTCGCATTAGGATACATGAATAAAAACCTTGGTTCATAAGCTCTTCCGGCCATGGCATAGTTTCCTGCTCCGAATGAGCCGCCGAAGATGATCGTGAACTTAGGGACATCAGCATTGGCAACGGCATGGACAAATTTAGCACCATCACGCGCTATGCCGCCATGTTCGTATTGTTTTCCCACAATAAATCCGGTAATATTCTGCAGGAACAAGATTGGTATCTTACGGGAAGTGCATAACTGGATAAAATGAGCGCCTTTGAGGGATGTTTCCGAGAATAGCACTCCGTTATTTGCCAGAATTCCTATGGGGTAACCCATGATCCTCGCAAAACCGGTAACCAGCGTCGGTGCATACCGTTCCTTGAACTCATGAAACAAGCTGCCATCAATTATCCGTGCGATAATTTCCCGCGAATCCACAGCTTTTTTAAGATCAACAGGAAGGATACCATATAATTCTTCCGGATCATAATAAGGATCGACCGCTTCATGTATCTCAAGCTCTTGGTGCTCATGACGGTGAATGGATTCAAATATGTTGCGGCAGATCTGGATGGCATGAATGTCATTTTCGGCCAGGTGGTCGGCTACTCCTGAAATGGAGGTATGAACCTCTGCTCCTCCCAGTTCTTCGGCAGTCACTTCTTCACCGGTAGCTGCCTTCACCAGTGGTGGTCCTCCGATGAAGATCGTTCCCTGATTTCTGACAATGATGGTCTCATCACTCATGGCAGGCACGTAAGCACCCCCGGCCGTGCATGAGCCCATCACAACGGCGATCTGGGGGATCCCCATGGCAGAAAGTCTCGCCTGGTTGAAGAAAAACCGTCCAAAATCATATTTATCAGGGAACACATTGGCCTGCTCAGGGAGAAATACACCTCCTGAATCGACAAGGTAAACACATGGCAACCGGTTCTCTTTTGCAATTTCCTGTGCCCTGACATGCTTTTTAATGCTCTCTTTTACGTAAGTACCGCCTTTTACCGTAGCATCATTGGCAATGATCATCGTCTCCTTCCCATGGATCACACCTATCCCTGTGACGATCCCGGCAGAAGGAAATTCATTTTTATACATATCAAAGGCTGCAAGTGGAGACAATTCAATAAAAGGCGTGTTTTTATCGATCAGGAGATCGATCCTTTCCCTGGCAAGGAGTTTGCCACGCTCTTTATGACGTTTTATCGCTGCTGCAGGTCCCCCCTGCCGGATGGTTCCCAGGGTCTCTTTGTATTTTTCCAGGATCTTCATGAACTCAGTTTTGTTCTGAAGAAACTCAGCGCTTGCGGGGTCAATTTTACTCTCTATTCTAAACATTCTCCGGGGGTTAATGTTATCCTATTCGGTTTGAGATGTAAATATAGGAAACTTTCTTTGATCCTGGAATTCTTTCCGTTATAGTCCATTGTGATCAAAGTTACAAAGATAACTTACTCTGGAAATTACAACGTCTGTATTAAAAAAAATAATGAGAACTTCCTGACCCTGCCTAAATCCTTCCCGGATTTGTCATCAAAACATAGTTTGCAACATGAGGTCCGGATTTGCCATTGATTTCTATAGTTTTAAGCTCCAATATTTTGAAACAGGGTTCGAAAAGCTCTTTTAATTCCTTCTCAGAAGAGAAATAGAGCCGGGTCCCCAACATGGTTTTCCTGTATTTACCCGAACCACCAAACTGGAGATCCTTCTCATGGAAACAAACGGAAAGGTAGTGCCCTTCCGGCTTCAGCAGCTTAACCACATTTGCAACGTAATTTTTCCGGTTTTCAGGAAAAACATGATGAAGGACATCCCAGTCAAACGCGAAATCAAAAGCTTCATTCATCGTGTTCATGATCCCGGTTACATCCCCTGCAAGGAAATTACAAGTTACGGCTTTCTTCTTTGCATTCTTTCTGGCAATGTTTATCGCAACAGGAGAAATATCCATTCCTGTCATCATGAACCCTTTGCTGGCCAGGTAAATGGAATAATTACCGGTTCCACAACCGAGGTCAATGGCTTTGCAGGGTTTTATTTTTCCTCTTTCAACCAATTCAACCAATTGGTCCGGAGGAGTTTCATTACTCCAGGGTATCTCCCCCTCAGGGATGTTTTTATATATTTCATCCATTTCAGACCGGATCCTGTCATCAGGCATTTCTGTTTCTTTGACTTTTTTAGTCACTCCCGGAGTCGAAGTCGGGTGTGAGTTCATTTAACAATTATTGTACGATCACTTTTTCTGTCGTCAGCCGGTCGTTTGTCTGTACTTTCAGGAAATAAATTCCTTTAGCATAACCGGTTACGTCCATTTTCCTGGCAAAAGTCTTTACCCCTGTTGCATTTTCCTGGAAGATGGTTCGGCCATGGACATCTGTAAAAGTAATA
The DNA here is from genome assembly GCA_903929315.1 of uncultured Bacteroidales bacterium. Taxonomy (GTDB): domain Bacteria; phylum Bacteroidota; class Bacteroidia; order Bacteroidales; family FEN-979; genus CAIYUC01. The sequence continues at coordinate 13,052 of CAIYUC010000172.1, read as the reverse complement.
GTTGCTATTTGGTTTTGTAATCCCTCAATTGTCACCCGGAAGTTGCCCTCTGCCGGGTTTGGGTAAATGAAAACCTTGAAAGCTTCATCAACAGTTACAGGAATCCCGGTACAGTCATCAAGAATTACATGTTTGGCACTATGAGCAATACCAGTGCAAGGCGCAATAGGCATTGCTTCAAAATAAAGATCGACCCCCCCAATGGTTTTATCATGGTTCCCGGGGATGTAGTCTGTGACCACTGAGTCAGGACTGCTGAATGCTCCGTCACCACTGCTCCCCCATGCTACTAACCGGTAATTGGTGGCTATTGCGTGGTTGGTGAAAATACCTGCCTGCTTACAGACGGTAGTATCATTACCTGCAAACGCAGTTACCTGGTTGATGACTGTGACCTTAACAGTATCATGCTTTGTCTGTGAACCGTCACTTACAACAGCCATATACTGTGTTGTTACTGTAAGTGTCACCACCGGATTTTTTATGTTGGAAGTGAATCCTGGCGGATTAGATGTCCAGGAATAAGTATAGTTCCCTGAACCACCATACGCCAGAGCCTCCAGTTGAGAAGATGTGCCGGAACAAACTACAGGTGGCGAAGCAGTAACGATTACAGAGTAAACGTTCCCAAAGGTAAATGATGCAATGCGTGTTTGCCAGTTACCATCGGAGGTTGTGGCATAATATTCCTGTGCATACCAGAAGGTCGTGGGTGAAGAAGGATCAACGCTCATTGCGCTGTAATCACCCCAACGGCTTCGGCCGCTCCAACTGCCTGTTTGTGAACCGGCTCCGTCGATGATATGCTTCTCTGCAATGGTCATGGTATTCAATGCATCCGTTTTATACCGCCCTGTGTAACGTATCTGGGGATGAATCGTTGTTCCGGATACGGAATACCCCAGCGCAATGGATTCCGCGGTATCCATCGAAATGCTTCCCATCCAACGGGAATTGTTGTCAGCAGGCGCATAGGTTGACTGCTGGTAAATGGTCCATCCTGAGCCTGTGTTTTTGAGCTGATACCATCGTACTCCGCACACACCCGACCCGGTATTGACCGAATGGTTTAGCACCATGGCGGAATAACCATTGAATTTCCTGTATTGCAGCCGGTACATAAGCCTGTCACCAAGGACCTCGAGAAACCGCGATGACCCTAATTGGGGCACCCCCCCGTTCATTGTTGTAAATGGCGTAACCGTGAGCTGGGTCGGATTTCCGAAGGTTGAATTGGCTGTATTGGTCCAATCTGCATGAAATTCATAGATCCCCAGGTGTTGTGGACTGTCGGTAGCAATATACGTAAAATAGTTGGGGGTTCCGGCAGGCGGAAAAGTACCGTCACAATCACTGGGTAACATAGAAGCAAATCCATCCGGTGTGGAGGGATAAAAGGTTATGCACCGGGCGTTCGGATCGCCGGCAAGCATTGCTGTACGATCAAAGGCTGATGCACCGGGACCGGAATAACCTCCCGAAAACCCGTTGAATGACATGTAATAACCATCCGGCCACACCCCAAATTTCTCATAGTCAGGGAATTGGGTATAAGTATATTCCCACCGGTACCAGCTTCCCGTCGGATCAGGGGTTTGGGAAACCGCAATCATTACAAAGAATGGAGGTGTGCCACTGCCACTTGGATAAGAAAGCTGAGCAAAGAGCCAACGGTCTGACTCTTCATCATAGGCAACCACCCCATCCCCTCCGTTTGAATTATTCGGCATGCCAAACCATATACCACTGTTTGCCATGGGACCAAAAATTTTCGAGCCTGTTTTATTATAAATTGCATAGGAACAATTCGTCACCTCAAAATAATGATTCGGCCCAACCTCCCCATATGTATCGGGCGGTACAGACCCACCAGCTCCTAACCCGTCAAAATTTACTATGGATGTATCGGTAAGGACGGATCCAAAATTATCCTGTAAAACAGGATCCCTGAATCCTGCAATGGACGGATACTGCGCGGAACCACCATGAGGGCTTGTATAATTTTCAATGACCCCTTCCTTCCATGTATTATCGGTCTTTTTATGAAGCTGATTAACCATGTCCCTTAGCGGAGGTGAAACATCAAAATAAATAGGCTTGGTTACGACCGGTTTAAGATCTTCCTTTTGTTGAGAGAATCCCAAAGTTACAGAAGAAAAAAGAAAAATTAATAAGTACACGATTTTTTTCATATGTTTGGTTATTGACCTATTCTTAGATAAGTGGTTAAAATTCAAATAGAAAGGACACGGATTGATGACTACCAAGAAGAAATCCGGCAACAAAGGTACAACACTTATTGTCTGAACCGATTACATTTTCATTCCTGCCATCGGATTAGCTCCCTTTTTAAAAATATATTCGCTGTTAAGAAGGTATGCTCCGGAAACGACAACAAGTTCATTTTCCTTCAGCCCTTCAAGGATCTCAATATTATCGGGATTCCGCATGCCAGGAATGACCATCCGGCTCTGGAAACTGCCATTTTTATCTTCCGTCCATACGAATGACATATCTGAACCCTGGATAACAGCATCAAGAGGTACGACCAATGTCATTTTCTGCTGTTTTTTCAAACAGATCTCAGCCAGCATACCGGGAATATATTTATTTTTCGGATTGTTCACCTCGGCACGGATTTGAATTACACTGGAGTTTGAATTCGTTTCCCGGCTAATGAAATCAATCTTTCCAGTGACCCTGTCTTCCGGGTTTGAAGGGATAACGATAGCCACTTCTTTATCCAAAGAGACATAAGAAAGTTCGCCGGGAAAAATCTGTCCTTCAACCCAAAGTGTTGAATTATCGCCGATCTTGAAAAGTGTTTGTCCGTCATTAACATAATCCCCCTCACGGATGTTGAATTCCAGAATGTATCCCGTTGACCGGCTGATCAGAGGAACCGTATTTTTTACCCGGTGGCTGGTCTCCAACTCATTCAATTGGGTTTCATTGAGTCCTAAAAGCATCAACCTGTTCCTTGCTGCATCTGCGAATTGACGGAAATTGATTTGATTCTCCCGGTCAGCCTTTTCCTGGGTCAAGGCAAGGAGATATTCTTTTTCAACAGCCAGCAGTTCTTCACTGTAAATCAGATACAGTGTATCGCCAACATGGATCTGATCCCCGTTATTCTTGAAAAACAATTTGTCGATCCTGCCATTGATCCTTGAACTGATTACGGAAATATTATTCTCATTTACCGTAAATGTTCCTGTCAAGACCAATTCTTCTGATATAGGCCGGACTTTTACCGTATCCACTTTTATGTTCGCCAGTTCTTTTTGGGTTTTACTCAACCGGATCGAATTCATATCATCCTTTGTGATCATAACTTTGATCAGCGTCATCCCACAGATAGGACATCTTCCCGGATGCTTTTCCATCACTTCCGGGTGCATGGAACAGGTATAATAAACATTGGGTTCTTCCACGAACTGTTGTCTGGAATGACAACCTGCGAGCATCACGAAGAGCAGGAAAATCAAATATTTTATTTGCTTTAACATCATTTTTCCAATTATTTTAAGTTCTTTATTCCTGGTTTTATAAAAGTATCACTATCATAAAGGTATTGGGCTTCTTCAATCACCTGGTCATTTTCATTTAAGCCGGAATACACAAGAACATTGTTTTCATAAGTTATTCCTGTTAAAACAATGCGGGGTTGAACGGAATCATTGGCTTTAAGGAAGACAATATTTTTATTTCCCAGGTCAATGACAGCGGATCTCGGGATCCAGATTCCCCTGACTGTATTCCCGTATATACTGGCATTGACAAGCTGTCCGACCTTAAAATGGCCGGAATGATTGTCAATCAGTACCCGTAATGTTATCGTTTTATCCCCGCTTCGTACGACCGGTTCAACAAAGTCAATTTTTCCTTTATAAACCCCGGCGTCTGTCGCAATATCAACAGATTGACTTACCGAAATGAAGGGTGACTTATCGGCATTAATCTTAAATATACCCCACAAACGGTTACCCTTGACAATCCTGAATAGTGTCTGCCCCTGCCTGACATACATTCCCTCTCTCATCTGTAATTCATTCACCATTGGGCTTGTAGTTATCGAATTTGATGTTCCCATTCCCGGTATTGCAGATCCCCCCATTGATGATGAGGCAGAGGTTCCGGAGGGTTTCTGGTCTTTTGCCTGAAATGCTGTAGTATTTTCATTATCGATCGTAAATCCTGATACCGGGCTGTAAATACCAAGCATATAATTTGGTTGTCCCGATTTCTCGATCATTTCGATCTGGTGTTCGGTTAATCCAAGCAGGATCAACTTCTGACGGGCCTGGTGGATCAGATCCATGTTCTCAGGATCATTTTTCAGCAAATACAGAAGATCACTTTGCCCTGTCATCATTTCCGGACAATAGATATCAAAAAGTTTTTCTCCTTTTGTGACTGACTGGTTTTTATACTTAACGAAAAGCTTTTCGATTCTTCCCATGTATCTTGATGATATGTTCTCAAACTGCGAAGGATCATATGTTACGACTCCATTGACAGGGATGATCAGTTGCACTTCTTTTCGTTCAGGATGGATCGTTTTCAGGTGTTCCACTTTAACCTGTTCCGGTTTTGACCGGTCAGCCTGATGCTGCTGGTTATTTCTAACACACGAATTAAAAAACGCAGCTAATGATAACAAAAAAATTTTATATCGCATCATAATGGTACTTGGTTCTAATTTAATTCGTAATCCGTAATTCGTAATCCGTAATTAATTCTGCTCCATCTCCTTCTCAAATTCCACCTGCATTTCCAACAGTTCCCTGAGGCTATCCATGCTTTGTATCTCGGTTATGGTCAAGGTTTGCCAGGCATCGATCACGAGGAACAGATCCGAGGTATTTTGTTCATACGCCAGCATGGTTGTCTGGTAGTTCTTTTTCAAAGCAGGGATAATGCCGGTTTCATAAAGATTCAATTGTTTTTTTAGGTTTTCGATCTGGTTCCTGAGGGATATCAATTTCCCTGATACTTCGTTTACCATGGCTTCTTTTTCTTTTTGCATGGATTGAGTCTCCAGGTCCATGGCTCTGATGTTCGATCTGTAAGACCGGGAAGACCAAGGGACAATCGGGATGGTGATCATTCCCATGAGGGTAAATTGGTTGGGTTGAGTACCAAGGCCGAACATATGATCATATTTGATGCCGAAATCCGGATTTCTTCTGCTCAACTCCATTTTTTTATTCAACGCCATAAGTTTGACGGATTGATCGATCATACGGATGTCGCTCCGGGATCGGGCAACTGAAATGGTATCTGTCAGGATCATATTGTAATCTTTGATCTTATAATTTGTGTCGATATCAAAGGAACTATTTTTATCCCGGTTCATAAGCGTGTTAAGGCCCACCCTTTTTTCAACAATTTCCCTATCATACATCAGTTGTTCTTTATCAATTTCAAGGAGAGCCGCTTTTGCTTTATAAATGCTGTTCAGCTTTTCCTGTTCATATGCCAACCGTGCTTCAGAAGTCCGGATCAGAAAGTTCATCTGGCTTTGATTGGATCTGAGCACCTGCTCTTTCTTCTTCAATATCATCCAGTCGTAATAAAGCATTTTCGCCATTGCGATGAGCTGGTTTTGATCAAAATTCCTGGATTCCCGTTCCACCGATGACTTCTGGTTAAGATAGTTATAAGATGAATTTATCTTTGTGGGATTAGGGATCATTTGTTGAACTGAAAGCATCACGGACCCCATGTTTTGGGACAAGTTGTAGGGCAGCATATAAACACCAGCGCCAACCTGTGGCGCATCCCAGTTTTTTGCCCCTGTTGCATAAGTATCCAGTGCATTGATCAGGTATTCGTATTTCTGCAAGACCGGATTATTCTTTTCAATGTTTTTAATAATGGTGTCAATCGTCATTACCTGGGATTGAGTTTCAAGAAACGCGACAAGCACGCATAAGATCAGAACTGTTCTTCTTCTCATTTCCCACCTCCTTTTTTCATTCCGGATACTTCAATCTTCCCATGTTTTTTTAATTCATGAAGCTTGGTCATCTCAAAAACCACAGGTGTGACAAACAATACATGAATTGTGGAGGTGATCATCCCTCCTATCATCGGTAAAACGATCGGGATCATTACATCACTTCCCACCCCTGTCGACCATAGAACCGGAATTAAGCCGAAAAGAGCAACCATGACCGTCATCAATTTCGGCCGTAACCTTTTTGTTGCCCCGATCATGATATAATCCCTGATGTCTTCTTTGGTGATGGTTTCACTCGAATTCCCTTTCTTTTTAATCAGGTTCTCCATGGCCTCCATGAGGTAGATCACCATCAACATTGCCGTTTCCACTACAATACCGAACAAAGCAATGAATCCTACAGCTACGGCAATGGAAAAGTTCACGTGGTAAAAGAACACGATGTAAACCCCACCGATCAATCCGAAGGGTACAATGATCATCATGATCAGGGCTTCCTTTATGGATTTATAAGTAATATACAGGATCATAAAAATGATCAACAGTACTACTGGTAAGATCAGCACGAGCGTATGGTTGGCCCTGATCTGGTTCTCATATTGTCCGCTCCATTCAAGAAAATAGCCTTTAGGCAGCTTTTTTACCAGCGTTTCCAATTTATTCCTGCATTCTTTAACCGTGCTGCCAAGGTCCCTGTCCCTGACATTGAACATGACCAATTCCCGCAACAAGGCATTTTCCGAATTGATCATCGGCGGACCTTCTGAAATCGATACATCCGCAACCGAGGAAAGTGGAATTGTACCAAAATCCGGAGTTTGGATCAGGGTTCGTTTAATCTTTTCAATACTGTTGCGATAATCCTGCGCAAATCTTGCATTCACATTGAATCGTTGTCTCCCTTCAATGGTGGTCGTGAGATTCATCCCTCCAAGCGCGGATTCAATATACATGTTAACGTCATCCGCGCTAAGCCCGTAACGGCCTATTTCCTCTTTTTTGATTTTAATATCGAGGTACTTCCCTCCTGTTATCGGCTCCACATAAAGGTCCTTGACCCCGTCGATCCCATCCAGCGAGTTTTTGAACTTTAAAGCAAGCTCATTGATGGTATCCAGGTTCTGTCCATAAACTTTCAATCCCACATCTGTCCGGATACCGGTTGAAAGCATGTTCACCCTGTTGATAATGGGTTGTGTCCAGCCATTAATCACCCCCGGTATCTGCAGCTTCATGTTCAGCTCATTGATGATATCCTCTTTTGTTAACCCTTTCCTCCATTCCGGTTTGGGTTTCAGAAGGATGATGGTTTCCACCATGCTGATGGGGGCATTGTCGGTAGCAGTATTGGCTCTCCCGGCTTTACCCAGCACATTTTCCACTTCGGGAACTGTTTTGATCAGCTTATCCTGCACCGTCATGATCCTTTTGATCTCGGTATTTGAGACATCCGGCAGTGTGATCGGCATGAAAAGCAATGATCCTTCATCCAGGGGAGGCATGAACTCGGTTCCTATATTCATGATCATAGGGATCGTAACCACCAGCAGGCCAATATTAATTGCTACCGTCGTTTTCCGCCATTTCAAACATAAACGTAAAACCGGGGTATAGAGCTTTTCCAATCCACGTGTAAGAGGATTGCTACTTTCAGGTTTTAGTTTACCTTTCAGGAAAAATGAGATCAGGACAGGTCCGAGAGTAATTGCAACGAAAGCATCTATGATAAGGATAAATGTTTTCGTCCATGCCAATGGCGTAAAAAGCTTCCCTTCCATCCCGGTCAGAAGAAATACCGGTAAAAAAGAAGTTACGATGATGATCGTAGAGAAAAAGACCCCTCTTCCAACCTGTTGGGATGCCTTTTCAACAATTTGCATATGTTTTTCGTTATTCATCATACGTTATTTTTCATTCGATGTATATTTCTTCAGAAAGATGCCGGTAAGAATTTTCAACCATAACGATACCAGCATCTACGATAACCCCGATGGCCAGTACGATACCGGTAAGCGACATGATGTTTGACGAGATCCCGAAAATGTCAAGGAGGATAAAAGCGATAGCTATGGAGACCGGCAGCTGGATCAGGATGATCAGGGCGCTTTTCCAATGGAACAGAAAGATCAGCACCACCAGGGAAACCATTATCATCTCTTCGATCAGGGTTTTCCTCACCGACTTTATCGCCTCTCCGATTAAAATACTCCGGTCATAGGCAACCTTGAACTTCACCCCTTCGGGAAGTCCTTTTTCCACCTCTTTCATCCGGACTTTGACTGCATGGATGACCTCATTTGTGTTTTGCCCGTACCTCATAACCACGATACCGCCGACCACCTCGCCCATCCCGTTTTCGTCGAAGATGCCCAGCCTGAGATCGCCGCCCATTTGCACAGTTGCAATATCCCTGATCCTGACGGGGATCGTATTGAAATGCCCGACAGCAATTTCTTCAATTTCATTGATATTTTTAATGTATCCCTGTCCGCGGACGATGTATCCCATATCGCTCATCTCGAACTTACCGCCACCAACGTCATTATTATTTTTTCTGATGGCAGAGACGACCTGATCGAGATTGAGATTATAGTATACCAGCTTGATGGGATCGATAACCACCTGGTATTGTTTCTGAAAACCACCGAATGAAGCAACTTCGCTGACTCCGGGAACGTTCTGCAGGGCAAACTTGATATACCAGTCCTGGAGTGCTCTTTGTTCTCCCAGATCCATTCCTTTCGCATCGAGGGTGTACCAGAAGATATGCCCCACACCGGTACCATCCGGTCCAAGTGTCGGAATAACACCTGGCGGAAGGAGTCGCTGGGCGTAGTTCAGCCGTTCCAGTACCCGTGTCCTGGCCCAGTAAATATCCGCATTGTCCTCGAAGATGATAAAGACAAAGCTCATCCCGAACATCGAGCTTCCACGGATATTTTTGACTTTGGGAATCCCCTGCAGATTCGAGATCAGAGGATATGTGACCTGGTCTTCGATCACCTGCGGACCACGACCCATCCATTCTGTGAACACAATAACCTGGTTTTCCGACAGGTCTGGGATAGCGTCAATGGGATTCCGCTGAAGGGCAAAGATCCCCCATACAAACAGAGCGGCTGCGAGCAAAATTACGATCAGCCGGTTCTTTAATGCAAAGGAAATAATCTTATCAGTCATAATTCTATTATTAAAATTTTACTGCCAAATGAACAGGATTTACGATGTACGATTTACGATGTACGATTATTTTTTTTTATTTTCAAAATAAGTTCTTGTTTGTAAATTCTAATCGTCACTCTTCACTCTCACATTTCAATCGTAAATCGTAAATCGTAAATAAGATAGTTACTTCTTTATAGTTGGATCCTTCTGTATAATTTTGACAGAATCCGATATTGTTTCTTTTTTCACCAGGTCCATCCCGCATTTGGGACATTGTCCTGGTTTATCGCTTGTTACTTCAGGATGCATGGGACAAGTGTATATCTCTTTCCCGGTAGTTGTTGTCTGGGTTGTTTTATCGTTTTGTCCGGATGGATTTGAACAGGATGTTAAAAACATAAAGCCGGAGATAATAATTACTGTAATTAAGATTGCTTTTTTCATATGATTTGGATTAATCTATTAAATGGAACATGAAGACATAATTATTTCAGGGATTTCATATTGAACACCGCCTCAGCAAAACGGAGCAGGTTGCTTTCATCAAGGACAGATCATGCCATGATCCAAGCTTTAACCACCCGGAATGAACCGGTAGTGATCAATTGAATCTAAAGAGGAAGGAATATTACAAAAGGAAGACTTGCAGGCGAGCCTCGGGGTTCCCTGCAAGAAAAGAAAAGGCAAAGAAAGGTTTGACTTTGAAGGATTGAGAATGTGATGGGGGCAGATTTGTCAGCGATGCAATGATAAATTGTGGAGCGGAAGGAAATATAAAAAGCTCTTTTATTTCTTTCCGGAATGTATGGTTTGTATAGCTGGCAGAAAATTGGTCGGATATTTTGAGCTTGATGGTCTCATTATGACATCTCGGGCAGGGTATTTTACAGCATTGCACGGGAGCGAAGGAGACCGATGCTTTCACTAATGTATTCCCGCAATAATGCCTGTAGATCGTTATCCCGCTTGTGGCGAAGAGCAACAAAACAGCCATTATTATATATCCGGTTTTTTTAAGCATCAATAAGATAAACGTAAATTATTTTCGAATGTTGTTTATAACTGTAATACTGGAATACCTTTTACTGATTCAAGGTGATAAAGTTACACTATTTCTTTTAAATACGGATTACGAATTACGTATTACGAATTTTACATTGTTAAAACGGCTCCCTATTGGCGCGCGTCTCTGATGCGTGACAAAGAATTAAATGCGAAAGGGTCAACCACAAAGGGCACAAAGGCTTTCACAAAGGCACACAAAAGCTTGTAAAACAGTTCAGTTGTCCCCTGTATTGGCGCGCGTCTCTGACGCGTGACAAAGAATTAAATGCGAAAGGGTCAACCACAAAGGGCACAAAGGCTTTCACAAAGGCACATAAAGGCTTGTAAAACAGTTCAGTCGTCCCCTGTATTGGCGCGCGTCTCTGACGCGTGACAGGGATTATTATCAACTGGCATCGGATCCCTTGCAAAATTGTTATGAAAAATTTGTAAAATACCAATATTAACCAGTTAAATTTCAGTTTTATTTCGCAACTTTGAATATGAAATTCTCGATTATGAAAAAGGTTTACATTTTATTGTTTGCGTTATTCGCATTAAGCAACACAAATGGCCAGGGTTGGCAATTGTTAAGTCCGATACCAGCACTGGGTGGCCTATATTCAGTATGTTTTATCCCGACAGGGCCCGGGACAAATGCCGGCTATGCTGTGGGAAGTTACGGTACAATTATAAAAACCATTGACGGAGGCCAGAACTGGACAAATCAGAATTCGGGTATTTCCGGCATTTTATTGTCAGCCTTTTTTTTAGACGCAGACACAGGATATATAGTTGGTCAGGCAGGAATAATTTTAAAAACTATGGATGGAGGAAAAAACTGGACACAACAATCTTCAGGCACCACAAATTGGTTATGGTCAGTTTATTTTATTCCGACAGGCTCCGGAAAGTTCGCAGGGTATGCTGTTGGCGATAATGGCACGATCCTTAAAACTACAGATGGTGGGGTAAATTGGACGAAATTGCCGTCAGGTATCCCGGATGCGATATCATCTCTCTATTTCTCTGATGCAAATACAGGTTATGCACTTGGCGGGAATTATGAAAACAGCTTCATAATATTAAAAACAACAAATGGCGGAAGTTCGTGGACGCCCCTGATTTGGGGAGATTCAAGCTATTACCAATCCATTTATTTTACCGATCTGAACACAGGATATGCAGTCGGTTACATGGGAGAAATAATAAAAACCGTTGATGGAGGTGTTACATGGACCACCCAGCAGACAGGAACAACAAACTTTTTAAATTCAGTATTTTTTATCGACACGGCAACAGGTTATATTGCCTGTTCTTCGGGTGAAATATTAAAAACCACCAATGGCGGAAATACTTGGATGATTCAGACATCCGGAACTTCAGATGATTTAAGAGCAGTTAGTTTTATCCGGACAGGGTATAGCACATATTCAGGTTATGTGGTCGGTGAGTCAGGTACTATCTTGAAAACTACCAATGACGGTGAAACCTGGACTAACCTGGTCAAATTTACTCACAACAATCTATATTCCGTGTATTTTACCGACCCGAATAAAGGATATACTGTTGGTGATCACGGGTTAATCTTAAAAACTGAAGATGCAGGAATTTCCTGGATCCCACAAAACTCAGGAACATCAGATTCGCTGTATTCAGTTTTTTTTACAGGCCCGGATACAGGATACATAGTAGGTTCAATGGGCAGAATTATTAAAACAACAAATGGCGGAAATACCTGGATAAGCCAGGCTTCAGGGACATCACAATATTTGAATTCGGTTTACTTTACGAATTCAAACACGGGGTATGCTGTTGGCTCTGACGGAACAGTGTTAAAAACAACAAATGGGGGAGATCTATGGTCTAAGATGCCTTCAGGAACTTCAGTTAACTTAGGCACTGTTTTTTTTACGGACTCAAAAACAGGTTATACAGGGGGTGGAATGATATTTTTTCAGTGGGAAAGTGGAATCATGTACAAAACAATTAATGGTGGAGATGAATGGATTGATGATAGTTTAGGAGTTCATGATAGTTTATATCATGATATCTGCCCTCTTTCAATTTATTTTCCAAGCAAAGATACAGGTTATGTTGCAGGTGTTTCTGATTTTCTCGGGGAAGGCACTATCTGGCAAACTACAAATGGAGGTAAAGATTGGAAAGTTCAGCTTAAAGATTTCACTTACTTTCTTCTGAATTCAGTATATTTTGTTGATAATGATCATGGCTATGTTGTTGGCTCTTCCGGAGATATTCTAAAAACCACAAATGGAGGAAATATCTGGACAAGTCAGAGCTCAGGAGTACATTCCAACCTGTATTCGGTTTTCTTTACAGATGCAAATACAGGATATGCAGTTGGATCAGGTGGTACAATTTTGAAAACCATTAATGGTGGGGGCTTTCCTTTGGAAGTTAACGCAGTATCTTCAGAAACCAAAACATTAAAAATTTACCCCAACCCATCTTCTGACAAAATTACCATTGAAACATCAGAGCCATTTTCATCAGGTCATTTATCCATTCTGAACATCAATGGTCAGGAAATCCTGAGTCAAATTGTCACCAAACCCTACACACATATAGATATCAGCACCTTCCAAAGCGGAGTATATTTCGTGAAGCTAACCGGGGAAAGATCAGTATCTGTAGGGAAATTCATAAAAAAATGATATATAATATGCAGGTCTGGCTTATGGAAAATACATTCAACCCTTTTTCATAATATATGATTTGTAATCGTTTTCGTCCGCTTGTCCGCTTGTCCGCTTGTCCGCTTGTCCGCTTGTCCGCTTGTCCGCTTGTCCGCTTGTCCGCTTGTCCGCTTGTCCGCTTGTCAGCTAGTCCGCTTGTCTGCTAGTCCGATAGTCTG
>CAIYUC010000171.1 GCA_903929315.1 uncultured Bacteroidales bacterium | reverse complement strand
CTACCTTGGTGATGTAGGGTACGGACAGTCCAGTATCGCTGTAATTGACACCTGTACATTCAATACTTCAAATAATCTTTATGGCGCTGATATGATTGATGTTAACGATTTCGATCATTTTCTTATTCATGATAACACTATTTCCTCTGCAGATTTTGCCGGTATTGGTTTGTATGATTGCGGGCATGGAACTTTAGGAAATAAAAATGTCTTCAATAACACGATTACTAATTGTAACACGGGAATTAATATTTACTTTTCAAATGGTATTGTTCAAAATAATTATATAAGCAATAACGGTATCGGAGCAAGATTCATAAACAGAAGTAACACAGAATTAATAGGTAATCCAAATGCAGGGGATTCCAGTGAGACACAGAGAATCTATGATAATGTACGCTTTGGAGTAAATGCAGAAGATCAGAGTTTACCTTATTATTTCCATTATAATTTCATCGTTGATCAAGGTAATGGCGGTAATCAGAACGATGATACACTATTATATAATGATAATTCATATCTACCTCCTTATTATAAAATAGATATCGAAGACAATTGTTGGGGACATAGCTTTAATCCGTCATATGACTTGCATACAAATTATGGTATATTGAGGTTTCAGAATATCTGGTGCCCGGGTTATAAAGACCAGCCCATCCCAGGTCCCGATGAAATAACGTTCAATACAGCAGACAGTTTGTTTTCAACCGGTAACTATACAAGTGCCAAGGTACGCTTCGAATCATTGATCGAGCAGTATTCTTCTTCGGAATTCGCAGAAGCAGCCATGAAAAATCTTTTCAGCCTTGAAAAGTTTGCAGGAAATGATTATGCGGGATTAAAACAATATTATCTTACCACTGACTCCATCATCGCTGATACAAATCTTGAAAAACTCGGAGAATTCCTTGCAAACAGATGTGATGTGCAAATGCAAAATTGGCCGCAGGCAATTAATTGGTATGAAAACAGGATTCTGAATCCTCCCTCGGAGGCTGATAGTATTTGTGCTATCATCGATCTGGAGGATATTTACCTGCTTATGGAAAACGGAGGTGAGAAATCAACTTATACCGGAAAGCTGCCGCAATATAAACCGACATCGGTAAACCGTTTCCGTATGTACAGGGATTCACTTATTTCATTGCTGCCCTTTAATCACACAAAAAAAACATTAGTGGAGCCTGCAGCGAAATTAAAGCCAAATAAATTACTGCAGAATAATCCCAATCCATTCTCTACAACATCCGATATCTGGTATAAACTTGCGCCGAACTGTACCCGGGTCACAATAAATATTACCGATTACCTTGGAAGGATCTGGAACAAGATTGATTCCCCGGATATTTCTGAAGGAATTCATAAAATTACAGTCGATGCTTCCGGATTGACTTCGGGTGTTTACCAGTATTCATTGGTTGTGAACGGTCAGTTAAAGGATACTAAACAGATGGTGGTGATCCGATAATGCTATACTTTTATGATTCTATAAGGTTATGGGTTATTATAAAGGTGAATGATAAAACAGCCGAAAAAATAATGGTGTGTAATGGTATAATTTAAAAGACAATTCACCAATAAAAACAACTTTGCCGGAAACGCTGAACCAACAAGCAAACACTTCAAAGTTTAACCTTTGAAAAGCATTATGGGACATACTCTGATAAGTATTTATCCAATAAATGTTTTGGGCTAAAGATACTATCTTCAGTGATTTGCCTTACCCCGGCCTTAAGGCCTGGGTAATTGATAATCTAACAGTTACAGGACTTTAGTCCAAAAGGATTACTTTTTGGAGTAGGCTCATAATTAACATTAACATTTTTAAATCCGTGGACAATATGAAAAACCTGTTCTGTACTTTAATGTTTTTGCTTCCGGTTGGCTTGTGTGCCCAACAAAACTGGTATAAATCTTCTCCATTGGATTATATGTGGAAGAATGTTGGAAATGCAGGTTTCTCAGCAGGAGCGGCAACTTATACCAGCCTTGCCTTCAGCCCATCCGGTGAACCATATGTAGCGTATTCAGATTGGGCAACTTCCAAAAAAGCAACGATAATGAAATTTGATGGAACCAACTGGGTAAATATTGACACAACGGGGTTCTCGGCAGCATCAGTTGGTTTTACAAGCCTCGCATTCAGCCCATCTGATGGCCGACCCTATGTCGCTTATGAGGATTGGGTGAATTCCTATAAAGCCACGGTAATGAAATTTGACGGAACCAGTTGGTTGAATGTGGGCACAGCAGGTTTCTCAATAGGAGAGGCTGAGTACACCAGCCTTGCCTTCAGACCATCTGATGGTGAACCATATGTAGCTTATGAGGATGGAGGGAATTCCCTTAAGGCGACGGTGATGAAATTTAACGGAACCAGTTGGGTGACTGTCGGAAATGCAGGATTTTCAGCAGGAATAGTCGATTATACATGCCTTTCTTTCAGCCCAACTGGGCAGCCTTATGTGGCTTACCTGGATAATGGAAATAATGGAAAAGCGACTGTCATGAGATTTGATGGAAACAATTGGGTGAATGTCGGAAGTGCAGGGTTTTCCGAAGGAATAGCTTCTTATATAACACTTGCTTTTAACCTATCTGACAGTTTACCTTATGTTGCTTTTTCGGATAATGGAAATAATGATAAGGCGACAGTTATGAAATTCACCGGAACCAACTGGATGAATGTCGGAAATCCTGGTTTCTCCTCGGGATCGGCTTGGTATACGAGCCTTGCATTTAATTCATTTGGTCAACCTTATGTGGCTTTTCAGGATTGGGGAAATTCTCATAAAGCTACGGTGATGACGTTTGATGGAACCAATTGGATGATTTTGGGTGATGAAGGTTTCTCAACAGGAGAAGCTGTTTATACAAGCCTTGCATTTAATCCATCTGATGGTCAACCCTACGTGGCATATGAGGATTATGGAAATTCCATGAAAGCAACAGTAATGAAATACGATTCCGTTTATGTCGGAATCGATGAGCCACAAAAATCAAGGCTATATGTATATCCTAATCCTGCAACAGATAAAATCACCATTGAAACATCAGCAGTAACTAAACGAAGCATTTTGGTAATTGTAAATATTGAGGGTCAGGAATTAATCAGACAAAAAATATCAGACTGCAAAACACAGGTTGATATAAATTATTTACCAAGTGGCATATATTTTCTTAAAATAACTGGCGAACGAATCACAAAGGTTAATAAGATAATCAAGGATTAACGTCATGGGGAATGAATCACTTCATTCTGGATATCAAGTCGAGTTTCTAAGAAATCATACAGACGTTATATAAATTTGCATTCGTACAATAAGAAGGATTAGTACTTGTTGGGTACAAATGATTGTTCCGATATCGGCGGCCGGACATATTTTTTATTCTCCAGGGGTGGTAGAACAATAGGTTCCTGTGGCACTACCTTATATGGAATCTTACTCAGAAGATGGCTGATACAATTCAGTCTTGCGCGGTGCTTATCATCAGCTTCCACCACATACCACGGCGATTCTTTGGTATCCGTATAGGAAAACATATCGTCCTTAGCCTTGGAATATTCCACCCATTTTTGTCTTGAATTAACATCCATAGGGCTGAGCTTCCATGTTTTGGTCGGATCATTTATGCGTTGCTGGAACCTGCGCTCCTGCTCTTTATCGCTAACAGAAAACCAATACTTTATAAGAATAATACCGGATCTTATCAGTATATTTTCAAAAGCCGGGCATGAACGAAGGAAATCCCAGTATTCGGGTTCCGTACAAAAGCCCATGACATGCTCTACCCCTGCTCTGTTGTACCAGCTTCGGTCGAAAAGCGCCATCTCTCCTGCTGCGGGCAGGTGTGCCACATATCTCTGAAAATACCATTGCGTCTTTTCTTTTTCCGTGGGAACGCCTAACGCCTTGATCCTGCAAATTCGCGGATTGAGAAGCTCTGTGATCCGTTTGATGACACCTCCTTTTCCTGCTGCATCCCTTCCTTCAAAGATCACTACGACGCGTAGCCCTTTGTATTTGATCCATTCCTGGAGCTTTACCAATTCAAGCTGAAGAGCGCGCAGTTCCTCTTCATAGAATTTCTTGTCCATCTTATCGGGGTTCTCCTGATCTTTCTTGTGCTGCTTTTCTTTTTCTTTATGCGACATAGTAAAATAATTATGAAATATGAATTATGAATTATGAAGTTTTCATTACTTACTTTCAATTTTCCTCACCCCATCGCTTATCTCTGCAATATAAAAATCTGCTTTCAGACCGGTTCTGGTAGAATAATTTTCACCAACCTGCCGGATAAACTGATCAACGGATTCATTTTTCACAAGATTCACAGTACATCCTCCAAAGCCCGCACCCGTCATGCGCGCTCCAAGGACTCCTTTAATTTTTCTCGCTTCTTCAACCAGAGTATCTAATTCCGGGCCTGTTACTTCATAGTTCTCTTTTAATGAATCATGCGAGATATTCATCAGGTAACCGAATTGTCGCAGATCTCCTTTCCAAAGACAATTGACAGAATTCAGCACCCGCTGATTTTCAGAAATGACATGCCGTGCCCTTTTCCTGATCGTTTCATCCGGTATTTTATCCTGCATCTTGAAAAATTGCGGGAAACCCAATTCACTGAGTCTGGATATATCAACAATCTGTGAAAGGTAGGTTACGGCGAGCTGGCATTCAACCACCCTTTCATTGTATTTTGAATCGCTAAGCGCCCTTTGTTTATTGGTATTCGCAATAACCAGTCTGAATCCATTCAGGGTCAGCGGGATCTGTTTATATTCAAGGGTATGACAATTAAGGAACAGAGCATGGTTTTTTTTACCCATCCCTACAATAAACTGATCCATGATCCCGCAATTGATCCCGGCAAATTCATGTTCTGCTTTTTGGGATAACCTGACCAATTCTGTCAGTTCCAGATGAGAATTTAATATCTCATTGAGTGCGTATGCCGTAACCATCTCAATAGAAGCCGAAGATGAAAGACCGGCATTATTGGGAATATCCCCTGAATAGAGCAACTCCATCCCGGTCAGGGGAATGCCCCTTTGGATAAACTGATCCATCACCCCAAGCGGATAATTGAACCATTTTACCTGTTGCCTTGATAAGGGTGGAGCGGAAGATACGGTCACTCTTCCGTCAAAATTTGCCGAGGCCAGTTTGATCAGCCCATCTGTTGTATTTCTGATGATTAACCAGGTTCCATACTGAATAGCACATGGCAGGACAAAACCGCCATTGTAATCGGTATGTTCGCCAATAAGATTCACCCTTCCGGGAGCAAAATAGAGTTGAGGTTTAGTTCCTTGCGTCTTGTAAATTTCAGTAAAAGTCTTTTCTAAAGATTCTTTATTCATAATATAGGAGAGAGGAGATCGTTGATATTTGATAATTCGAAATTACGATAATTTCTAAAAACAATCACAGTTAGTACAAATTTAAAACACATGCCAAAAAATGGTATTTTTGCCGAAATCATAATTTTTGAAATATGAAATATTTGAACATTCTTGTTTTTCCTTTAATGATCGTGTTTCTTTTCACATTTTCCGGGGAAAGTTATTCGCAGGAACCGGTGAAGATCGACCTTGGGGGCCCGTGGAAATACCGAAGGGCCGGAACAACAAAATGGGCTGACGCAAAAGTCCCCGGTTGTATTCATCTTGACCTCCTGTCAACAGGTACAATAACAGATCCCTTATTCGGTGAGAATGAAAAGAACCTTCAGTGGATCGGTGAAACCGGATGGGAATATATGAGAACTTTTCTCGTTCCGGATTCTATTTTTTTTAACAAGCATATTGATCTTATTTTCGAAGGGTTGGACACGTATGCAAAAGTGTTTTTAAATGACTCGCTGATATTGGATGCCGATAACATGTTCAGGATTTGGTCTGTCGATGTTAAAAATATTCTAAACATGGGCGGAAACCAGCTCCGGATAGAATTTCCACCGGTCACAAAGGAGATTCAGGAGAGATATAATAAGCTCAGGTATAAACTTCCGGGTGATGAAAGGGTTGTTTGCCGGAAAGCAGCATATCAATTCGGGTGGGACTTTGGCCCGAAATTTATCACCAGCGGAATCTGGCGTCCTGTTTATCTTAAAGGATATAATTTTATGAACCTTCTGGGTGTGCAATATATTCAGAAGAAATTGACGGATTCTGTAGCTCATCTTTCTGCTGTGTTTTCATTACTGGCAGATGTTTCCGATTCTGCCTGGATTACTATTACGGTAAAAGACCAGGTTTTGGCTGTAAGGCATGAAAGAATCGGGGGTGGTCTGAATTTCATACGGATCGATTTCGATATTAAAAACCCGAAACGCTGGTGGTCGAATGGTTTAGGTGAAGCCTACCTCTACTCTGTTCAGCATGAAATTTATTTTTCAAAGCGACCTGTCGCTAAAGGAATAACCAGGATTGGCCTGCGAACTATAGAATTGGTGCGAAAAAGGGATAGTTTGGGATCAACTTTCTATTTCAACCTTAACGGTGTCCCGGTGTTCATGAAAGGAGCCAATTATATACCCCAGAATAATTTTTTAACGAATGTTAAAGATTCGGCATACAAGGCAATCATAAAAGGCGCTGTCGATGCAAATATGAATATGTTGCGGGTTTGGGGGGGAGGAATATATGAGAATAATATTTTTTATGATCTCTGTGACGAGAACGGGATCCTGGTCTGGCAGGATTTCATGTTCGCCAATGCAATGTACCCCAACACTAAAGACTTTTTGCAAAATGTCCAGGCAGAAGTCAACCAGAATATTGTCAGACTACGGAACCATCCCTGTATTGCGCTCTGGTGCGGAAATAACGAGATCGATGAAGGCTGGAAGAACTGGGGTTGGCAAAAACAATATGGCTATTCAAAGGAAGACTCTGTGGAAATCTGGACAAATTACAGGATATTATTCTGGTCTATGTTACCCAACAGCGTTTCAAAACTTGATACCCTGGCAACCTATAT
Source organism: uncultured Bacteroidales bacterium (assembly GCA_903929315.1). Taxonomy (GTDB): domain Bacteria; phylum Bacteroidota; class Bacteroidia; order Bacteroidales; family FEN-979; genus CAIYUC01. The sequence continues at coordinate 40,616 of CAIYUC010000171.1, read as the reverse complement.
CTCAACGTCACCGATGATCGGTTGGGGCCACCCGGAGAGTCTCAAAGAAGGGGATTCACATTACTGGGGGATATGGTGGGGAAAAGAACCTTTCCATAATTTTAATAACAAGATTGGCAGATTCATGACTGAATATGGCTTCCAGGGACTTCCGCAGTACGAGAACTTCCGGAAGTTTATCCCCGGTTCACCCATAAAGCTGGACTCACCGGTCATGAAATTTCATAATAAAAGCCCTCAGGGACTTGATATTATTGATGAGTATCTGAAACGTGATTATAGCACTCCCAAGGATATTAAATTCTATGCATATATCAGTCAGCTTCTTCAAGCCGACGGTATTACGACTGCCATTGAAGCGCATCGCCGGGCCAAGCCCTATTGCATGGGCACACTTTACTGGCAGTTAAATGATTGCTGGCCGGGAATTTCATGGTCATCCAAAGACTATTTCGGTACGGCTAAAGCCCTGCAATACGAGTTGAAAGATGAATATGCTCCATTTTTGATCTCTCCGTTGTATGAAAATGGCCATGTTACTGTTTACATTGTTTCAGATAAGCTGGAAAACAGGAAGGCAGAACTTCAGATGAGTTTCATCAATTTTTCCGGGAAGTCCGTCTGGGAAAAATCACTACCCGTGGATATTCCTGCTAATTCATCCAGGATATATTTTGATACGACTCTCGAAAAGGTAACTCCAAAGCTAAACTTACAAAGCCATTTGTTATTATTCAGATTGGTATCAGGGAGTGATACATTAGCTAGAAAGATCCTTTATTTCCAGTCTCCCAAGAACCTGAATCTGGATTCTGTGGTAGTTCAAAGAAAAGTTACTGAAATACCGGAGGGTTATACTATTGAACTTCATGCAGACAAACTTGCCAAAAATGTATTTTTATCCAGTCCTTTCACTCAAGGTGACTTTTCAGATAACTATTTTGATATGCTTCCCGGTGAATCGAAGAGGGTCATTTTTAAAACCAACACGAAAAATCCAAATTTTGCATCATTTATGTTCATTGGATCACTATACGACTCATTTAAGAAATAGATGGCAAAACGATCATTGTTTTTCTTTTTAAACCTGTTGGTTGCATTATCTGTCATCGCCCAGATCTCAAATCTGAAAGTCATGACATTCAACATCAGGTATAACAATCCTGCAGATAGTATATATTCATGGGATAACCGTAAGGAGATGGTGACGGATGTAATTAAATCTTACAAACCGGATATTATTGGGATCCAGGAAGCGCTGAAAGACCAGGTCAGGGATCTTCAGAATATGCTGAAAGAGTATTCCTGGTTTGGGGTAGGTCGGGATGACGGAAAAGATTCCGGAGAATTTGCCGTGATTTTTTTCAAAAAAGACCGGATCGATAAGCAATCCGGGGCCACTTTCTGGCTCTCCGAAACGCCTGATATCCCTGGGTCAAGATCATGGAATGCCGCCTGTAACCGCATGGTTACATGGGTTAAATTCCTTGACAAACCCTCGGGCACACAGATGTATATGTATAATACTCATTTTGATCATGCCAGTGAACAGGCACGCGAGAATAGCGCTCAACTCCTGCTCAAAAAAATCATACAAATTTCAGGGATTGACCCGGTGATCGTGACCGGCGATTTTAATGCGACAGAGAACAGCAAAACATATGATATCCTCACTAATTCACAATCTGCAGGATCATTAAAAGACACCCGGAAATTTAATCTCAGGATCCCTCAGGAACCTTCATTTTCTTTTATCGGGTTTCCATACCAACCTGAAAAGGGGAACCTGATTGACTTTATTTTCATCAAAAATGACAGATACTTTAAAGTCAAAAAATACCAGATCATTACGGACAATAAAAAAGGGAAATACCCCTCCGATCATTTACCTGTCCTGGTGGAACTCGGAGTCCTTTCTACAAACTAATCATGAAAAACCTTCATAGTATTTTCTTTTACAGCCTTGTGCTGTCCATCCTGAATGTCAGTGGCCAGGCACCATTGCTCACAGACAGGGTCAATCCATTCATCGGCACAGGTGGACACGGTCATACCTACCCCGGGGTCAGCATGCCTTTTGGCATGGTCCAACTAAGTCCTGATACAAGATTGGATGGCTGGGACGCCTGTTCCGGTTACCATGCCTTCGATTCAGTGATCTATGGCTTCAGTCATACCCATCTGAGCGGAACAGGATGCCTGGATTACTGTGATATCCTGGTAATGCCGGTTACCGGCAATGTCAGCATGGATAACTACAGCATGGCCTCTACATTTAAAGCATCCTCGGAAATCGCTTCACCAGGTTATTACCGGGTCGATCTGGAAAAATATCGTATTAAAGCGGAACTCACTGCAACCCAAAGGGTCGGCTTTCACCGTTATACTTTTCCAGCTTCCGGGAATGCCGGTATTATATTCGATCTTAAACACCGCGATAAAGTGCTTGGATCAAACCTGAAAATTGTAGGTCCTGATGAGATTGAAGGAATGCGGATATCAAAAGGGTGGGCGGAAAAACAGATCATCTATTTCGTTGCAAAGTTCTCCAAACCTTTTAAATCTTTCACAGTATCAAACGATTCAATGTTGTCATCTGAAGTAAAAGATTATTCAGGTGATAACATAAAAGCTTGTTTTACATTTTCGACCCTGCAGGGAGAAAAGATACTCCTGAAAGTGGGACTCTCCGCTGTAAGTACTGAAGGCGCAAGGAAAAACATGGAACAGGAAATCCAGGACTGGGATTTTGACAGGGTAGCCAATGAAGCTACATGGACGTGGAACAGGGAACTCGGTAAGATCATCGCAGAGGGCGGTAGCAGGGATCAGCAAATCGTATTCTATACAGCGCTCTACCATGCTTTGCTGAATCCCAACATTTACATGGATGTCGACGGGAAATACAGGGGTCGTGACCTGGAGGTTCACCAGGCCAAGGGTTTTGACTATTATACCGTTTTTTCTCTTTGGGATACGTATCGTGCAACACATCCTTTATTCACGATCATCGATCAGAAACGGACGAATGATTTCATAAACACTTTTATTCACCAGTACATGGAAGGCGGAATGTTACCTGTGTGGGAACTATCCGGAAACGAAACCGGATGCATGATCGGATATCACGCTGTGTCGGTCATTGCCGATGCCTTTTTGAAAGGGATCCGGGAATATGATACGACGAAAGCATTCGAAGCAATGAAGCACAGCGCAGAACAGGATCATCTCGGTTTGAAATATTTTAAGAACGAAGGTTTTATCCCGGGAGAAAAAGAAGGTGAATCAGTGTCAAAAACCCTGGAATATGCTTATGACGACTGGTGCATATCCCAGGTGGCGAAAAGTCTGGGAAGATCAGAGGACTACAGAAACTACATTCAACGAGCCCAATACTATAAAAACATTTTTGATGTGTCGACGGGTTTCATGCGGGCTAAGATGAATGAAACATGGTTCAGCCCGTTTGATCCTGCCGAAGTGAATTTTAATTATACGGAAGCGAATGCATGGCAGTATAGTTTTTATGTTCCACAGGACTTATCCGGGTTGATAGAACTAACCGGCGGAAAAGAAAAATTCTCCCAAAAGCTGGATGATATGTTCAGTGCCGATGCCAGGACCAGTGGAAGAGAACAGTCTGATATTTCAGGTCAGATCGGGCAATATGCCCATGGAAATGAGCCAAGCCATCATATGGCATTCTTGTATGATTATGCAGGATTTCCCTGGAAAACGCAGACACTGGTCCATCAGATCATGACTACACTTTATAGCAATAACAAAGACGGGTTGTGCGGGAATGAAGATTGCGGACAGATGTCATCATGGTATGTTTTGAGTGCGATGGGTTTTTACCCGGTGACCCCGGGATCGGATATTTACGTAATCGGTTCACCATTATTTCCGAAAGTGACCATAAACCTTGAAAACGGGAAAAAGTTCATTATCATCGCCAAAAATGTGAGCGACCACAATATCTATATTCAATCTGCAACCCTGAATGGATCCGGGTATCAGAACTCTTTCATTCATCATTCTGATATAATGAACGGAGGCGAGCTGGTATTTTCCATGGGATCACAACCCAATAAACAATGGGGCTCAAAGCAGGGTGACATTCCTGTTTCGGCCATTACCGATTGGCTGATTACACCCGTCCCCTCTGTTAGTAATGGACATATGACATTCACTGATTTAACGATGGTGACGCTTTCCTGTCCAATTACAAGCGCAAAAATTTACTATACTTTAAATGGAAAAGAACCTACCGAGAGTTCCGTTACTTATAAAAAGCCGTTGATTATAAGGAATACAACTACACTCAGAGCATTCGCCAAAACTCCAGGTTTGATAAAAAGTTTTGATATCACGGCCACATTTTCAAAGATCCCGAAAAACAGAAAGATCACGCTGAATACTAAATACTCTTCACAATATTCTGCAGGTGGAGATTTTGCCCTGATCGATCATGTCAAAGGTGGGGATAATTTCAGGACAGGGGCCTGGCAAGGCTATGAAGGAGTCGATATCGATGCCACCATCGATCTGGGAAAAATCGAAGAAATCCATTCGATCTCTATGGGGTTTTTACAGGATGAAGGGTCATGGATTTTCTTTCCCCTTCAGGTTGACTATTCCGTTTCTGCAGATGGTAACGTTTACAGTAACCCATTGACTGTTCTGAATGATATCCCGGAACAACAACAGGGACCAGTTACCAAAGAGTTTTCGGTGGCAATGAAGGGCGAAAAGGCCCGGTATATAAAGGTGGTAGCTAAGAACCGCGCCATCTGTCCACGGTGGCACGCAGGTGCAGGACAGAAAGCATGGATATTTGCGGATGAGATCTCAGTGGAATGAAAGAATAATAGAATTATGATTAGCTCCAAACTCAAATCCGATCTTATACTTTTGTTGACTGCTGTTATCTGGGGTTTTGCTTTCGTGGCACAGCGCGTCGGAATGGATTTTGTCGGACCTTTTACTTTTACCGGGGTCAGGTTCGCTATAGGGACATTAGTACTTCTTCCATTTTTAATAGCGCGTAGAAAAAGACAATTGATCCATCCTGATGAGAAAAACAGCCGGAAAAAACTGATCATCGGAACGATCATAACCGGGTTAATTATATCTCTGGGGATTTCATTTCAGCAAATAGGTCTGCAAACAACAACAGCAGGGAAAGCAGGATTTATTACAGGACTTTATGTGATTTTTGTCCCGATTGCCGGTATTTTTTTTGGTCATAAAACCAGGATCATTGTCTGGATAGGCGTCCTTCTTTCAGCGATAGGTCTTTATTTCCTTAGTATTACTGATCTGTTTCGAATGGCTCCCGGTGATTTCCTTATATTATTATGTGCCATTACTTTCACAAGCCATGTATTGATGATCGCCTGGCTTTCTCCGAAAATGGACTCTTTTTACCTTGCCATTGTTCCTTTTGCTATTTGTTCCATGATCAACCTGGTATTGGCATTCTCACTGGAAACGATCGTGTGGAAAAAGATCCTTGAAGCATCGGTGCCATTACTTTATGGTGGGGTGTTTTCTGTTGGATTAGCGTATACACTTCAGGTGGTCGCCCAGAAAAGCGCCCATCCTGCGTATGCTTCCATCATTCTCAGTCTTGAATCAGTTTTTGCCGCTATCGGCGGATGGCTTTTATTGAACGAGCACCTCTCTTTGCGATCCTTACTGGGCTGTTCACTGATGCTGGGAGGAATGATTTTCGTACAATTGAAGAGGTAATAAATAATTTTTCCTACTTTTGAGCTTCTAAAAACCTAACTTTAAGTTGTAAAAATAATTACACGAAGGTTTACTTATAAGTCACAGAGTCACATAGTAACATAGTAACAAAATAACATAGTAAAAAAGTGGTGAATACATATGAATAAGCTAAAAACCGCATTGCACTTGCTGTTCTTCCTGGCATTACTTCCGGTCTGCGGGGCTTTCTCCCAGGTGAATGCTCAGGCCGTCACGATTACACCTCAATCCGGGGAACTATTTGCCCTCTTCGATGAATTTTTTATCCCGAAAAGCTTACGGATCGATTATATAATGGCCGGGGATTATCATGAAACCGCCATCTATTTTACGGGGATGAAACAGGAACCGTTCTGGGGCGGTTCAAGGAAAAAACTATTGGACCCTTTCAATTATGGTACTTACAAGATATCGGCCATCGATTCAGCCACACAGAAACTTATTTTCTCCAAAGGATTTTGTAATCTTTTCCAGGAGTGGCAGGGAACACCTGAAGCCAGGATAATCAAAAAAGCATTTGCAGAAACCTCCATTCTTCCTTTCCCGAAGAAGACGATCCTCTTCCGCATAGATAAAAGAGGGTACGATGATGGAGGGTTCACGAAACTCTTCGAAATGTATATCAACCCGAAGGATTATTTCATAAACCGCGAAAACATTCATCAGGTTCCATTCATAAAATTTGTTGATTCAGGAGATCCACAGGACAAAGTGGATGTTGCGTTCATTGCGGAAGGGTATACTAAGGATGAGATGCCTAAATTCCGAGATGATGCGCGGAGGATCTATGACTACTGGATGTCTCAAAAACCATACCTCGATAATAAGGACAGGTTTAATTTCTATGCTGTTGAATCACCTTCCGATGAACCGGGGATCACCAATCCCGGACACGGAGAATATGTCAATACTTCCGTCCAAAGCAGTTTTTATACCTTTGACATGGACCGGTACCTCACAAGTTTTGATAGCCGGGATATTTATGATATTGCTGCAAATGTCCCTTACGACATCATTTTTATACTGGTTAACAGTAAGATCTATGGCGGTGGGGGCTTCTTCAATTTTTTTGGTGAAAGTACCGTGGATAATGCGTATTCACAAATTGTTTCCATTCACGAATTCGGACATACTTTTGCAGGATTAGCAGATGAATATTATACTTCCGAAGTAACTTATTCGGATTTTTACAACCCGAAAGTAGAGCCATGGGAACCCAATATCACTACAAATGTTGATTTTGATTCAAAATGGAAAAAGATGATCACTCCAGGCATCCCGATTCCTACACCGCGCACGGATGAATATAAAAACAGTATAGGGATGTTCGAAGGTGGGGGATACACTGCAAAAGGAGTTTACAGCCCGACGATGGATTGCCGTATGAAATCAAACGATATTCCCGGGTTTTGCCCGGTTTGCGAAGAAGCAATCCGTAAAATGATCCGGTTCTACAGTGAATAAAGGATTAATATTTGACATCAGGAGGTTTACCGTTCACGACGGACCCGGAATAAGAACGACGGTCTTCTTCAAAGGATGCCCCTTACGCTGCCAATGGTGCCATAACCCTGAAAGCCAGGTGTTGGATACCGAGGAGACCATCAAAACGATCATACTTGACAATAGAACATTCAGGAAAAAGGAAATTGCCGGCCGCTGGATGACCCCCAATGAAGTAATTCAGGAAATTGAAAAGGATCGTCCATTTTATGACGAATCACACGGTGGCGTGACCTTTTCCGGTGGTGAACCGTTGATGCAACCGGATTTCCTTTCAGACCTCCTGGACAGGATTAAAGCCAAAGGTATTCACACAGTATTGGATACATCAGGCTATACCAGCAGGGCAAATTTCCTGTCGGTCATTGACAAACCCGACCTGTTCCATTACGATATCAAACTCATAAATAACACAGATCATCAAAATTATACAGGTGTTTCAAACCGCCGTATCCTGGAAAATTTATTACTTTTATGCGAAAACGGGAAAAATGTAATTCTGCGTTTCCCTGTTATTCCGGGAATTACAGACACAAGGAAAAACATTGACGGCGTAAGAGAACTGGTTATAAAAGTAAAAGATCATATTCATGAGATTGACCTTCTCCCCTGGCACGGTTTGGCAAACTCAAAATATAAACGGTTCAACAAACCAAATAAACTGGGAAAAACCAGGGACCTGAAGAAAGAAGATCTGGCCTGGATCAGCGAAGAATTCGGGGAATGTGGAGTTAAAGTCAAGTTGGGAGGATGAGTAAAATGATAAATATGACCGACCGCATCAAGAAATTACGTGACCAGAGCCTGCAAGCGATTAATTGTATATCACCCGAGCGGGCAATCCTTTTGACGGAATTTTACCAAACCGGCATCGATCGTGAAGTGTCTGTTACTGTAATGCGTGCTCTCGCATTTGAGCATATCCTGAAGAATAAATACATCTGCATCAACGATGATGAACTGATTGTAGGGGAACGTGGTCCTGCTCCCAAGGCGGTACCCACGTATCCGGAAATCTGCCTTCATTCAATGGAGGATCTTGAGATTCTTGATACCAGGCCAAAAGTATCCTTTAAAGTGGATGATATAACAAAACTGGCCTATAAGGAAATGATCATCCCATTCTGGAAAGGAAAAAGCAACCGCGACCGGATCATGAGAGCAATGACGCCCGAATGGATCGAAGCTTATCATGCGGGTATTTTTACGGAATTCCAGGAACAAAGGGCTCCCGGACATACTGTCTGCGGCGGAAAGATATACAATAAAGGCATGCTTGACCTTATTGAAGAGATCCGTGAAGCAGAGGATCACCTTGATTTCTTTAATGATCCCAAAGCATACGACAAAGCGGAAGAGCTGAAAGCAATGAAGATCACTGCAAATGCTTTGATCGGTTATGCCGAAAGACATGCGGAGAAACTTTCACTTATTGCAAAAAATGAAAAAAAACGGGGCCGGAAAAAAGAGATGGAAGAGCTCGCAACAATTTGCAGAAATGTACCTGCCCATGCACCGGAAACCTTCCATGAAGCTCTTCAATATTACTGGTTTGTTCATCTCGGAGTCATCACCGAAGTGAACCCCTGGGATTCTTTTAATCCAGGTCGGCTGGATCAGCATCTTTTTCCATTCTATCAAAAAGGACTGAAAGAAGGAACACTGACCAGGGAAAAGGCTGTCGAACTCCTGCAGGCTTTCTGGGTCAAATTCAATAATCATCCCTCGCCTCCAAAGGTCGGGGTAACTGCTCAGGAGAGTAATACCTATACTGATTTTACCCTGATCAACCTTGGTGGTATTAAGCCTGACGGGATGGATGCTGTGAATGAATTGACCTATCTCATTCTTGATGTGATCGAAGAGATGCGCATCCTGCAGCCTGGGACCATGGTCCAGGTAAGCAAGCTGAATCCGGATGCTTTTATCCACAGGGCTTTGAAGATCACTAAAACTGGGTTTGGACAACCCTCCTACTTTAATACCGATACAATTATTAAAGAACTCACTCACCAGGGAAAATCACTTGCGGATGCACGTAATGGAGGATGCAGCGGATGTGTGGAAACAGGCGCATTCGGTACAGAAAGCTATATCCTTACAGGTTATTTCAATTTGGCTAAAGTCCTTGAGATCACCATGAATAACGGTAAAGATCCAGTGACGGATAAACAGATCAGCCTTTTCACCGGGGATGTAGCCACTTTTTCAACCTATGAAGAATTGCTCGATGCTTACCGGAAGCAATTGAATTATTTCATTGACATTAAGATCCGGGGGAATAATGTCATCGAACATCTTTTTGCAACTTATTTACCTGTCCCATTCCTTTCGATCCTGATCGATGATTGTATCATGAGGGCAACAGATTATAATGCAGGCGGAGCCAGGTATAACACAAATTATATCCAGGGAGTCGGGCTCGGAAGTATCACCGATAGCCTGACTGCAATAAAATACCAGGTTTTCGACAAGCATTCGGTTAGCATGAATGATTTCCTGAAGGCATTGACGACGAATTTCAAAGGATATGAACAGCTTCGTTTTGAACTGATCTATACTACTCCGAAATGGGGTAACGATGATGACTATGCCGATGATAATGCCCGGCAGGTCTTTGAAATGTTTCATTCCGCTGTTGATGGCCGTCCCACGGTCAGAGGCGGTACATTCCGGATCAATATGCTCCCGACGACATCGCATGTATATTTCGGAAGTGTCATCAACGCCTTGCCGAATGGAAGAAAAGCAAAAGAGCCGCTATCAGAAGGCATCTCCCCTGTCCAGGGAGCAGATACAACGGGACCGACGGCAGTGCTTAAATCTGCTGCAAAGATTGATCATATCCGGACGGGAGGTACACTGTTAAACATGAAGTTCAACCCTTCTTTCTTTGAAAATGATGAAAGCATAAGTAAAATCGCATCGCTTATCCGTGGTTATTTCAGAATGGACGGCCATCATATTCAGTTTAATGTAGTTTCCGCCACGACTTTGCGGGACGCCCAAAAACATCCTGAAAAATACCGGGACCTGATCGTAAGGGTAGCTGGCTACAGCGACTATTTTAATGATCTGGAAGCAGATCTCCAGAACGAGATTATCAAACGGACGGAACAAGCAACAATTTGATTTACGAGGTACGATTTACGATTTGGTATGAGATTCAATCGTAATCCCTTTTAGTGTTTTATATCATTGTACCTTACAACCCTCCATTTTATTAATTTCAAATAAATTAAAGGTTACTTCAATTAATATATACATATTTAACTACTTTTGTACGATCATTGAAACAAAACTTCGCATTCCCACCTGATTTTGAGCAGAAAAGATCCTCAAAAACAATTTGCAACATTTTAATACGCAGATAAAATAATTACATGAACCTTACAACATTTATCAGACAGGTTCCGGACCGTTTCAATTATAAAATAAATACCAAAAAAAAGTTTATGAAAACGAAATTATACCTTTTATTAATCTTGGTTGCAAGTGTCAACCCTGGCTTTCTTCTCGCGCAATTCACCCAGCAAGGTCCAAAGCTTATTGGAACGGGTGCAGTTGGAAATCCGCTCTATCAAGGCTTTTCAGTAGCCATTTCTTCTGACGGTAATACTGCTGTCATGGGCGGTTATGCAGATAACAATAACGCAGGAGCAGCCTGGGTATTCACACGAAGCGGAGGTGCCTGGACACAACAGGGTCCAAAGCTTGTTGGTGCAGATACAATTGGTGCTGCCTTCCAGGGCATTTCAGTTGCTATTTCTTCCGACGGTAATACGATCATGATAGGGGGGCCCCAGGATAATAATAGTGCCGGGGCTGTCTGGGTATTTTCCCGAAGTGGCGGCGTTTGGACGCAGCATGGAACAAAACTGGTGGGTACCGGCTCACAATACGGTGCCGGTCAAGGCAATTCGGTTGCCATTTCTTCAGATGGCAATACCGCTATCGAGGGTGGTGTGTTCGATGAAACCTTCACAGGAGCAACCTGGGTATTTACCCGAAGCGGAAATGTATGGACACAGCAGGGGCCAAAGCTTGTTGGTACCGGGTTTCTTCAAAGTCCCTACCAGGGCAGTTCAGTTGCCATTTCTTCAGACGGTAATACTGCTATCGTGGGCGGTATCGGGGATAATTTCGGAGTCGGAGCAGCATGGATATTCGCACGAAGCGGTGGTGTTTGGACACAGCAGGGTTCAAAGCTTCTTGGTACAGGAGCTGTTGGACATTCCAACCAAGGCAATTCAGTTGCTATTTCTCCGGACGGTAATACTGTTTTCGTCGGCGGACCGGAAGATAATACCTACGAAGGAGGAGTCTGGGTATATACCCGAAGCGGAAGTGTTTGGACACAGCAAGGACCAAAGCTTGATGGCACAGGCGGGAGTGAACTTCCCACTCCCCATCAAGGTTATTCAGTTGCCATTTCTTCTGATGGGAATACTTTTATCGAGAGCGGTCCGTATGATCACGACACAGGAGCAGTATGGGTATTCAAACAAAGCGGAGGTATATGGACACAGCAAGGAACAAAGGTTGATGGCAGTGGGGCAACTGGAAATGCCCGCCAGGGCTATTCAGTTGCTATTTCTTCAAATGGTGATACTTTTATCGTGGGTGGTCCTTATGATTGGTTAGGTTCAGGAGCAGCCTGGGTTTTTGCCACTCCGAGGGCTGGTATTGCACCGATTTCCAGTGAACTACAGGATGGCTTCAGGTTATCGCAAAATTATCCCAACCCGTTTAATACGGGTACAAAAATCAGATTTCAGATTTCAAAATTATCTGCCACAAAAGTAATAGTCTATGATATAATGGGAAGAGAAGTTTCAACGCTTATAAACAAGCAGCTGGAACCGGGAACATATGAAGTGGATTTTGACGGCAGTAACTTTGCCGGAGGAACCTATTTCTATAAACTTGAGACCGATGGTTCTTTTGAAATGAAGAAGATGATTCTGATAAAATAATGGAAGGCTGGCAGCTTCAGTCCCATGAAGTCGGGATTGAAACTGTCGGCTGGTAATCGGTGTTAGTTTTCAATATCTTTGTATTCCAGGTATTCTTTCACAAAATAAACCCAGTCATCAAGCCGGCCATAGAGTTGTTTCGTTGCAGGAAACGGGATCATGATATCCGGGGAGATTCCGATATTATCAATCGGATGTTCCGGTAATCTCCGCGACCGTGTCATAGGGTATATCAGGTTATATTTACCGGAAGGAAACTCTTCAATAGCCAGGTTGGAATAATCAAGAACACCGGCAGTATGTTGATTACCAAAAAGCAGGACTTTTTTACTTTCTTTGGCTTCCAGTAGAAATTGTTCAGCAGTTGAACCGTTTCCTTCGTTGATGATGATGCCGACTCTTCTGGGAAATTGATAAACAGTATCCTCCTTTATGATCCCGTCATGGCCCCCGGAGGGATTAATGACAAAGCCCCCGGGATTTTTTTTCATAGCGCTGAGAAGCACCTCTGTCCATTTCAGGTTATCCTCCCCATCTTTAATATCCCCCGTCCGGATGGCCTCCTCCATGTTGTGAATATTTCCTTCACTTGCATACCATTCGACTCCTTTGCTTTCAAAAGGATTGGTGTAGATGAGAGCAGACAAGGGTTCGTAAAACTCGTCCTGTCCCCCGCCATTATTCCGGATATCAAGGATCAGGAACGGGCGGGCCATTATTTCATTCCAATGTGATTTAACCAGTTTTTCCGCCTGATTATCTTCAAAATCCGTGATCCGCAAATAAAATGTGCTGTCACTTAAATAGAATGCCAAAGGAAATGTGTTTCTGCCATTTGGGAACTGAGCCCTGTAAGAGACTAACAGGGCATAATCATAAACTGTCGAATTTGACTGCCTGACAAAACGCATATATTCATGAACCTCGAGGATCTTATCATTAAGATGCAGGGAAGCAAGTGTATGAAAAGGTTTAAAATTGTTATAATCAGCATAATAATTCAATGTAAACTGCTCTTCATTATTGGCTGTGAATTCAAACATGACCTGCCCGGTCTTATATCCCTGCTGTTGGATTACAACCCCAAAATATTTCTGATCACCCTCAGCTTTAATGATCGCAATCTTCCCCCAGAATGAGACCCAGATACCTTCGATCGTGCTCACTCTTTTACTTAACGCATTTAAGGTATCGGTATTCAATGTCAGAATTTGTGGATCACTCTTTTGTTTCTTCCCCGGATCAGAATGTTTTTTCGACCAGTTGTACCTCACTTTTAAATGATTATCTCTGAACCAGGAAACGTATTCATCCAGACAGCTTCCACAGGAATCAGGATATACAGCAAGCTTGTTCCTCAATTTCATTTCCAGATCCGCTAAGTCTTTTTCAGTCCTTTTCGTTACCTTGTCATGAAAGCCGGGATAATCAGCTTTTATCTTGTTTACCATATAATTGAAATCACTCACACAGTTAGAATTTTGAGCAAAAACGGAAAAATATATTCCAATACCCAGGAAAGCAAATGAAAGTTTACGGATCATATAGATTTATTTAGTTAGTTCCATCGTCATTTTATCTCCATCGAAGAAGTTATAAACAAGGGATACAAAACCTCTTTTCTTACTCAGGATAAACCTGCAATTGCTTGTTTTTCCAGCAAGTTCAGAAGTAGCGTCTATTGTCCAAAAAGTATCATCTTCTTCTTTTTTGACATTCGCAATAACGTACTTTGACTTAATTTCCTTGCCTGTCCAGTTACCCCAGCCAGCTCCTATCCATAAAAATGAATTGTAGGTATCGCCAATTTTTAAATTCTTTCTAAAGTCCGGAAAAGGTGCAATCTCTGTCAAAGTGTATTGATTATGCCTGGGCGGATGAATCCAGATTTTCTCTTCGGTCTCAATTAATCCGGTTGTATCAGCAGATAACCAGCCAATTGAAAATTGGTTTTGAAATTTCTTTTGTGTTTCCGGTTTTGTCTTATAGTTCCAGATTGCTTCTGATTGGTCTTCGGAATTTTTCCATTTCCTTCCTGTTATTGTCAGATATATCGTTTCCTCTGTCTTCAGATTCTGTTTACTTTGAAAGTATTGAATATTATACTCAAATACCTGTTCACCTGAATAGATTTGTCCTAAACAAGTTTTAAAAAACAGTGTAAGTATTGTCAATCCTATCAAATCTTTCATTATATATAACAACATATTTGTGTACTATTTTGTGTTTACTCCACCTCTCCTTGTTTTATTAGTTCCAACATTTTTTCAAGAGTATTCCAATTCCTGGCTGTTGAAAATACCCCGAGTTTCTTTTCAATGTAACTTGTTGAAAACTTAGATCTTCCTACTCCATTAGCATAATAGATATACAATAGATCATCTTTTGCATAATAGGTTTCATTTACGTTTTTATCATCCTTCAGGATCAATGATATTTTATCGTCAATTTTTTCAGACATCATGGCAACCAATCGTTTAGACCTGTCGTCTTCATCTGAAGTATAAGGATCGGAAGCAAGAATATTTTCCAGTTCCAACTGAGTTTTAATTATCATTTCAATGCTGAGTTTGAAATGCTTCTCAATAATATTTTTAAAGGTTTCTTTAATTTTTACGGGGCTGTCTTTCGAATTTACAATGATATTACCGCTATTTATATAAGTAGTAACATTTTCAAATCCATGATCTTCTAATACAGATTTTAACTCGCTCATTTTGATACTGCTGTTTCCGCCGACATTAACTCCTCTTAAAAAAATAACATATTTTGTCATAAATCAATGGCTATTCACAATTAAGCCCTTCGGGCTTTTCATATTTTATTCGTGATCTTGTTTATTTCACTTTTTTGATCAATTCAGTTCTGAAGAATCTTCAATGCCATGATTATCGGATAAATCATCCCTGCAATAAGAAGCAAAGTAATGAACGGCCTGTTGATATTCTGCCATTTGTAGTTTCTCCTTTGGATTGCATCAATACCATGGTTAAGCCCGGAAAAAAAGAAAAAGAAGATAAAAGCAAAAAAAATCGTCAGTTCTGCCTTGATGCCCCAATTGCAGAAATATACAAGTACTGCTGCAAAAGTATAAGACAACATTGAAATAGCAGATTGCCGCTGATAATTGCTCCCAACCTCAAAGCCTTTCATCTCCGCTGATTTTCTTGCAAAAAGCAGGCCTTCTAAACCAGAGATCCCGGCAATGGCAATAATGATCAGTGGTATCATAAAATGGAGTTGGGCATTTGGATCATAACCGTTAGCAAAACCAATCCTGTATCCAAAAAAGAATGCAAGCGAAACAACTCCAATTCTGAAAATGTCGAGTAATTTTAAAATCATTACGATAACTTTAATGGTTCATTTCCTATTTTCAAAGAATGCTACCTGTTCATATAAATAACTTTCCGGGCTGTTCTTTTATCACCGACTGTGCATAGTACTAAATAAATACCTGGTTTCACCTTATCGCCTTTCTGATCTTTACCATCCCAAATGAATGAATAACCCCTCATTAGTGTAAAATGACCATCAAGGATATTGATCAGTTCAGAAGAAGAGTTAAAGATCTGAATTTCCGGTAATAATGTCGGGGTATTCACTGTTACCTTAAGGAATAATCTATCGATAAATGGATTTGGCTGCCCGGTAATGGAAAACCCTTTACCCGGCTCTTTATCCTCTAAACCGACCCAAATATGCTTAGGATCATGCTTGTAATAAAGATTATAATCATTCCCGTTCGCTTCCATCCAAATAAAATCCACAAATGAAAAGTTAAAGGTTTTATAAGCAACAGATGGGAGTATCGGGTTTGAGCTGATCGTATCCATGATTGTACTATAGTTAATGAAATTACCATACGAAAAACCATGATATAGAATTCCATTTTGCATAAACAAATAACTGTATCCAATCGGAGGTGCTATATCGTCAACACATACATAATCAATGATGCCATTTTGAAGGACATCAGAACTACACACCGTATAGTCAGGAGATTGAGATTCAATTTCCATTAATTGTGAATCCTCAGCAATATATAATAATCTTACAAAATTTATATCAACCGGATATGGATCTGTCCACCACGAATTATAAGTGATACATGGCTGGGAACCTTTTGCTGAATAAATACTGGCATAACTGTCCAAATGATCGACAGACCTGAAAAATTGAATGGAATCCTGGTTGAACTGGATTCCAAAGAAAAGATCATTCTTAAAATACTGAAGATGATTGGCAATTGCAATGTTATTTATATTATTCTTTGCGGTAATCAGCTTCCTTTCAATGAGCGAATCACCGCTGAGGCAGGTATAAATAAGGGATTCGCCCGAACTATTGTTGGTCTGTATCCAGAATACATTTATTTTTCCTGCTGAATCGACATCTGCTACAGGTAGCCGGGAAATAACCTGGATATCGCTTATTGTCAACTCAGGTGTCCAGTTAAGAAAGTCATTCGAGCTTGTACACCTGATCTTTGTCAACGAATCGTTTGATTCAAACAGTAAATGGATCTGACCATTTCTGGAGATTGATAAAGTCGGGTTTTTACCATTAAAAAGAAAAGGCGCATTATTCCATTCTCCGGTACCCGTGTCAAATATAACTCCACGGATCACATTTTCCTGATTATAAATATCAGCATATACGACATAGATATTGCCAGAAGTATCTCTTACAATTTTTCGTTGGTTTTGGTTCGCAGTTGCTGCCGGAGAATTGCTTGTGGCAATTAATGTTTGCGCATAATTAATCACTGCATAAAATACTAATACCAGGAGAATTACCTGCTTTTTCATAGTATGATCTTTTGTATCATTAAAATTTTAAATGTCAGTGTTTATTTTACCGTTCCGATAGCGGTTTTCCATCTCAAATATCCAGGACATAACAATTGTCCTGTAAAGTTAAGGACAAATAACCGAATATCGATAACAGTGAGGCGTGATGAGTAAATTGAATTTCCTCCGTCCTGAAAGCCATTAAGGAACGAACTTCTCGCATCCTTGTGATGTATGATCCTTGCAAATCAGAATATCTCCATGACCTTTATAAAAATTTAAACTGTCTGTTGCTGAAAGTGAGTAATATATCCGGTAGATTGTTCCGTTTTGAAATTTTGTCGAATCTGACAGATCAACATAGAAGTTGGCCCCACTTTCTTTGCAGGCAAAAGTAAACATCCGGTTATAGTATTTATCAACAATAGTTGCCTTAAACTTCAACAATCCAAGCCCGCGGTATATCAGCGTCAGTTTATTATTCACCGGGTTTGGGTATGTAATTACGATATTATAGGGCTTCTCATGAATTCCGGGGCCAATGTTCCACCCGGTAGTATCTTTCACATAAGTTCCGTCCATACTGA
The DNA here is from genome assembly GCA_903929315.1 of uncultured Bacteroidales bacterium. Classification (GTDB taxonomy): domain Bacteria; phylum Bacteroidota; class Bacteroidia; order Bacteroidales; family FEN-979; genus CAIYUC01. The sequence continues at coordinate 22,982 of CAIYUC010000171.1, read as the reverse complement.
TGGAATCCGGGAAGTTTAAAAGGTCCCATTCCCCGGATGACCAAATTGAGTCAGTTCCCCAATCACCATCCTCAGTTCCCCATGTCCCCAGGATCTGTCCAATATCATTGATCACTGCAATGCCTTTGAATTCATGGGTCTGGGAAGCGCTTGTATCATCTTTATGTTTCCTGCAACCTGTAAAACAGATCAAAAGACAAACTGAGAGAAGGAGATTCTTGATAACCGGAAGCAAACAAGAAGGTACTGATCGTTTTTTGAGTATAGGTATTTTTTTCATGGAAGTAGGTTTCTTTTTTAAAAGTAATCACACTTGACGCCCGGCTTGGGTTCAGTAAATATTTAACTCGTAACTATATCTTGATAAATTTCCCAAAACTTTTCTGGCCGGTTACAAACTTGATCTTATAAAAATAAATACCCGGCGCCAGATCAGAAACGTTTATATGCAAAGGTAGTTGGAAGTTTTCACTTTTTTTTACAGTATACCCCAAAGGATTCGAAATTTCATATTCAGAGATTAATGTCTTTGAAGTCAGAGTCAACCAGTCCTTAACGGGATTGGGAAATAGGTGACATGACACTTCTTTTTCAGGAATCGATTCCCAATCAGTATGAAAGTTAAGATCATCAATCATCCAGCCATCTCGAAGTATACTGGCACCGGATGAGTGAAATGAAAATCGAAAAATAATACTATCATATATGATCCCGTCGGATAATGGTTCCTCGCAAGAGAATATATACCAACCATTCGAAATCCCGGTAAAAACTATGGTATCATTACTAGATGATCCTCTTATAAAATTTCCCAGACTATCATAAAGCATCCAGGAATATCCGGGTCCCGTTAAAATATTATTCCAGGTTTGACCAGTATCAATTGATATTTCAATTTTACCAAAATCCATTAAGGTATCACTATCCATCTTATACCAGAACTCCAATCCTGTGCCATGATAATCTGTATTATAATCGCCCGAAGTTCTGTAATAAAAGACAGAGTTATTGTTAACGGGGTACGAATTCAAAGTGTCAGTTACGATGACATTCGGGATAGAATAAGAAGACGTAAAAAAGTGTTTATGAGGAGCTCCGATCTGCCAGATATTGTTTGGAATGGTGGTATCGATATAAATTCTGAACAGACCCGCCGTATCATCAAAATTGACAAATCCATATCCCCATTGAGCATATGAGTTCAGCAGGAATAAGGTGAATAAACTTAATAACATAAACTTTTTCATATCGCGATTGATTTTAAATATTTATTGCACCCAATTAAGATATATGCAAACTAGTACTAACCTTGTTCAAATTGCCTTTACCGGATCAGGGTGACAAAGCCGGCCGTTTTTATCGTATTGGCTTGTAATTTGGAGTTCCTGTAAGTTATAACATAAGTATAGACACCCGGATCACAATAACTGCCTTTGAAAGTCCCATCCCATCCTTTTCCCGGATCATGTGTTTCAAAAAGTATCTGTCCCCAACGGTTATAGATGAACATATGGAAATCAATGATCTCGCTCCCGGTTAGCCGGAAAACATCATTCAATCCATCTCCGTTTGGTGTAAATGCTGTTGGTAAATATAAATAAGATATCACAGGACACGTTGTGATAAGAATAGTGTCAGATCTTGTACAATTATTTACCGAAACCCGGACCCAATATAGACCAGGAGCAGAAACTGTGATGACAGAATCGTGCGTTCCATCTTGCCAGGTCCAACCGGTTGCCCCGGGTACATTGGCAATCAGATTGATGTTTGTAGTATCATTTATACACGTATCCTTTCCAATATCGACTAAAAAAAAAGGACTGACTGATAAATGTGTTGTACGAATATGATCGCACCCGTTTGAAGCAGGCAATGTGTCGGTATATGTTCCCGATGTTGACTGAAATTTACCACCGGCGAAAAAATGATCGCCGTAACAGATTGCTGTATCAACCGTCGTGTAGGCATTTGGTTTGACATCTATATGGATGGAATCTTCAGCATGGCAACCTACCTGATTTGTAATCAATACGGAATAAGTACCTGCCGTGTAAACGGATAGGGTTTGAGTGGTATCTCCGGTATTCCAGGAGTATGACTGAAAACCATTTCCTGCATCGAGCAGAAGCGTTTTCCCTTCACATATGGCTGTATCAGGTCCCAGTTCGACATTCAGTGAAGTGACCTCAATTTCCTTACAAACCTGCTGTTCGGTTGGCAGGCCGATATCAACCGTAAGTTTAATGGTAAAAGTGCCTACATCAGGAAAAACAACCGGAGAAGGATCAAACTGGATTGATGTCGGGATAACTGAATTGATGCAGGGAGGAAAATACAATATGGTTAATGAAGGAGTGGAATTTACTGCAATACAAAAAATGGTATCTCCAATGTCAAACGATTCCGATAATGCAACGATCTCATAAAGGTCGCCGACGTTACCAAGCGGTGTAATTGATTTTACTCCTCCCAATCCTCCTTTAAAATGGATCTGCATAATCTGATTCTCGACAACATCATGATTGGTTAACAATGCATACGGGTTACTACATTCAATAAACAAGGACACTCCGCGATTATCAGTGATCCATGTTAACTTACCAAGATTAACCCCGGCAGGTACATTCAATAGTGAATTTCCGAAGTCCAGTTGTGCTAAGCTGGTTGTATTGGCAACAAACATATACCAACCCGAGCCATCATTCATCAATGCCGGTTGCATCGGTAGCGTAAGTCCTCCAATATTGCCTAAATCGCTCACAACAGGAATTGATGTCAGAGAGGTTCCCCAGTTAAACCGGGTAATGGTGGTAGCCGGGAAATTTGTGCAAAACCCGACCCAGTCTTGTCCATCATAGTCAATAACCAACCCTTGCGCGGTATTCATCAAGGGGGAATTTGCAACTGTCATTGCCGTTGGCGATAGGTTCGCAAGGGAAGAACCAAAATCAAGCCGGATAAGCGAGGAACCATTGGTTACAAAGCCATACCAGTTTCCATCCTCGTTCTTTACCTGGATTCCGAAAATATCATTTGTAAGGATACCGGGAATTTGCAGCACATTATATGTCGGAGTATTTAACAGGCTGTTCACAAACTTAATCCTTAAAATATTCTGATTATCTGAATTGGTGATAAATGCATAAAATATATTCCCATCATGTATAAGGTTGATTCCATGCGGGTTATATAATTGACCTGGCAGCGGACCTGAAGAGATACCGGAAGGGAAACTCAGCGGGGTTCCGGCGCAAAATTTCCAGAAATAAGTTGAAGCTCCCTGTGAGAGATCTGTAATCGTCACCGGCGTGTTTTCACATACTGTATCTTTAACGGTAAAGTTACAAATTACGTTGCCATTATCTCTTTTTTGAGCATGGCATTCAAGCCCGGGGATCAAGTGAAGAATTAGAACAAGAACCATACTGTAAAGTGATCCGGCAATTTTCATAGGTTAAAATTATTAAAAATCAACACATGAAGGATCATGAGGAGTAGAAAATTTTAAGCAAACATTAAACAAGATATAACCTATTTTATACCTTTGAATGACTATTTATACCAAAAAACAATGAAGGCCATTAAGGTTGTTTCCCTTATCATTCTTTATATAATTTCAGGGAAGCCAGGATTCGCCCAACATCAAAACCCTGTTTTCATCGGGAATGTCAAATCGATAACAAACATTGACCACGGAATCCAGATCATAGCTGAAAATGCCTGCTTACGAATTATTCACTACTCCCCTGCTATTATCCGCGTCAGGATTGGCAGGAAAGAATTTATTGATGACTTTTCTTACGCTTTGATACAAAAACCGGAAGGAAATTTTAAAGCGATGAGAAATACAAAAGACAGCATTGTCTTGCTCACAGACTCGCTGTCAGTTATCGTTTCCAAAAATCCTGTACGGGTGAAATTCCTGTCACGGGAAGGTAAAATGATTTCTGAGGATTATACAGGTTTCGGAGTTAGCTGGCTTGGGACCGAAGTCTCCTGCTATAAAAAGCTCTTCCCTGATGAACGATTTATCGGTTTAGGAGAAAAAACCGGTCCTTTGGATCGCCGCGGTAATAGCTATACAAACTGGAATTCAGATATTCCTGCCTACTCAGTCATTGAAGATCCCCTCTATGTGACCATCCCCTTTTATATGGGCATCCACGATCACCTGGTATATGGGATCTTTCTTGATAATTCATACCGGACACGGTTCAATTTTGGCGCTTCTGCCGATAATGAATTTTCCAGTTTCTCAGCGGTGAACGGCGAATTGAATTATTACTTCTTCGGATCTTCTTCCATAGCAGGAATTATTAAGGACTACACATGGCTTACAGGACGAATGAAGTTGCCACCTTACTGGAGCCTCGGGTACCAGCAATGTCGGTGGGGGTATTATCCCGAATCTGAAGTGATGAGCCTTGCGCAGAAGTTCAGGGATAAGAAGCTCCCATGCGACGTGATCTACCTCGATATTGATTACATGGATTCGTATAAGATCTTCACCTGGAACAAAGAACGGTTCCCTCAACCCAAAGCGATGATCGATAAGCTCAGGGAAATGGGGTTCCACGTGGTTACTATTGTTGATCCGGGAATCAAGATCGAGCCGGGTTACCCTTTATATGATGAAGGTATCAGGAGCGACTACTTTATAAAATATCCCACGGGGAAGTATTACACCGGCGAGGTTTGGCCGGGACGTTGTCATTTCCCTGATTTCACCAAAGAAAAGGTAAGGAAGTGGTGGGGCGCTTCATTCAATGCCCTGGCGGATCAGGGCGTGGAAGGATTCTGGAATGACATGAATGAACCGAGCACCTGGGGACAGGATATACCCGGGATCGTTCAGCTCGATTTTGACGGTCACCCGACAACAATGGAAGAAGCACATAATGTCTATGGCCTGAACATGGCAAGGGCTACCTTCGAAGGAACCCGGTTGCTGATGAACGGGAAACGCCCCTTTATTCTTACTCGTGCCGGTTATGCGGGGGTGCAGCGATATTCAGCCGTCTGGACAGGCGATAATGCAGCCAGTGATGATCATCTTCTTTTGGGTGTCCGACTGGTGAACAGTATGGGATTATCCGGCCTTCCTTTTACCGGCCCTGATCTTGGCGGATTTATCGGAAATCCTTCAAAAGAGCTTTTTACCCGCTGGTTGTCGACAGGTGTTTATACCCCATTTATGAGAAACCATTCCGTCGTTAATTCGAAACATAAAGAACCCTGGTCATTCGGCGAAGAAACGGAGAAAATTGTTAAAGAACTACTTAATCAAAGGTATGAACTCCTGCCCTATCTCTATTCGGCATTTTATCAAGCGACGCAGACAGGAATACCGGTTTCAAGATCGCTGGCCATCAATTATACTTTCGATGATAAGATCTACCATGAACAATATCAGCAGGAGTACCTTTTCGGCGATAATATCCTCGTTGCCCCTGTCACCAGCGAACAGCAATTCTGTAAAGTATACTTTCCGGAAGGAGGCTGGTATCGGTTAAGTTCAGGTCAGTTTTATCCGGGAAGATCGGAAGTGATCGTGGAATCTCCCTTAGATGATCTTCCGGTATTTGTTAAAGCTTCAGGGATCCTTCCCATGCAGTCGGTTATTCAAAATACCGGTCAGAAACCTCCTCCATCACTTGTACTCCATATTTATTATGGACCGGTAGAGAATTCCTTTACTTATTATGAAGATGACGGGATAACTTACGAATTTGAAAATGGAAATTATTATAAAAGAACGGTTACTTTTGATCCGGAGACGAAAACGATAAAATTGTCGAAACCGGAAGGAGTTTATCATTCAAAATTTACAGCAATCCTGCTTGATTTGCATGATTTCAGGGATATGAAAGTAATAAAGGTCAATGGCCAGGATTATGTCCCGAACCAGAAATCAGATTTGGAAAAAGAGATAACTTTTCCATTGACTGATGATAGCATTGAAATTAAATATTAATACTAATCAAGGGGTAAAAAATGTTTTGATACTTAATAGATGCATGTGATTAAAATTTCTTAAATAAATGAAAAATTCAACCCTTGATTGAAAGTATTAAGTAAACTCATAAACATACTATAATGGAATCTCCTGTATCAACAAACAATGTAAGTAGCAACTTCTGGAAATCAACACCGATATTCCTTGCCTTTCTCTGTATGGGTTTTGGCGATGTAGTCGGGCCGATGGTAAGTCTTGCAAAAGAATCGTTTCACCTTTCAAATTTCCTGGCTCAGCTACTTCCGCTTATGGGGTTCATAATGTTCGGGTTGTTATCCATTCCTCTTGGGATATTCCAGGATCGTAAAGGAAAGAAATACCTTCTTGTCCTCGGGCTAATTGTCGCTTTTATAGGGTTAATCATCCCTATCCTTGAAGGGATGTATGGCCCGATAGTCCGGTTTGAAACTTCAGTAAACACAAACTTTTACATTATCCTTTTTGCCATTTTACTTTTAGGCGCCGGAGCTACCATCCTGCAGGTTTCAGGGAATCCCATTATGCGCGATGTTTCGCCCGAAGGAAAATATTCAAGCAACCTTTCCATGGGACAGTCCGTCAAAGCTATCGGCTCCTCTATGGGTTTTTTGCTTCCTCCTTTAGTAGCAAAACCTTTGGGTCTGGACTGGACCATTCTTTTTCCAATCTATGCTATTTTGATATTGGTAACACTGATTTGGGTAATGACCATCAGGATCACCGAAAGAAAAGACCTTGATTCAAAACCGGCATCGATAGCAGCTTGTTTTAGACTTTTATGCAATGGGTTTGTCCTTGTCATGGTGTCTTCAATTTTTCTTTATGTCGGAGCTGAAGTATCGATGAGTTCCGGAGTCCCTATATTGCTTAAGGAAAAGTTCGGGATCGAAACTTTCGGTTTGCTTGTTGCCTGGGCTCTGTTCTTTCTTCCGATCCTCATTGGTCGTTTCACAGGAGCGCTGATCCTGCGCATCCTTCCACCGAAAAAGTTTTTAATGATCTCTGTTTTACTTGCTATCCTTGGCATCACCTGCATGTTTTTAGGCAGTAAAGGTCTTGCTTATGGTGGAATTGTACTGGTCGGGCTTGGATTTGCCAATATATTCCCGCTGATTTTTTCCATCACCGTGGATAAGATGCCGGAACGCTCCAATGAGCTCTCAGGTCTTATGATCTCCGCTATCCTGGGTGGTGCATTGATACCACCGGTGATGGGCCTTATAGCAGATCATACCTCAGTTCTGACAGGATTTATAGTTCCTCTGATATGTATACTGTATATCGGATGGGTATCATTGTTCACCAACAGACGAATTGCATAGTTTTTATAAAAAACCTCATATTTGCATTATAATTACAAAATCCACAACCATTCACATCTGAATCCTGAATATTCATTTTACATGTGGCAAAAAAGAAATCTCATTTTACTTCTTATTCCATTCCTTGGATTTATATCCTGTTCCAGGGAAAAGCACTTTATAACAGATAAAAGCTATAGGAAAAAAGTCGAGAAGCAGTTTGAAGTACAGGAGAAAATTGCTGAAAACCGTTCTCAACAATTGTTTAAAGTATTTGATCAAAAATTGACTCTGCAGGAAAAAGAAGCTCTTCAATTTCTCTATGCTTTTATGCCTTTAAGCGACCTTGCCGATTACAATGGTAATTTTTACCTGAGTAATGTTCGTGCTTCGTTTGCAGCCAGGGATACATTTTCCTGGGGAAAAACTGTTCCGGAGACTATTTTCAGGCATTTTGTCTTACCCGTCAGGGTCAATAACGAAAATCTTGATTCGGCACGCTGGGTGTTCTTCACAGAGCTCAAAAGGAAGATCAAAAAGAAATCAATGAAAGATGCCACACTCGAGGTAAATCATTGGTGCCATGAAAAAGTGACTTACAAAGGCACTGATAACCGGACATCTTCTCCCCTTGCGACCATAAAAACGGCTTTCGGCCGGTGCGGGGAAGAATCCACATTTACGGTTGCAGCATTACGTTCAGTGGGAATACCTGCACGACAGTGCTATACTCCACGCTGGGCTCATACCGACGATAATCATGCCTGGGTCGAAGCATGGGTGGACGGGAAATGGCATTACCTGGGCGCCTGCGAGCCGGAACCAGCCCTCGATATGGCATGGTTCTCCGCGCCGGTGAAACGCGCAATGCTTGTCAACACCAATGTTTTCGGAGATTATCAAGGTCGTGAGGATGTATTGATCAAAGATCAGCGATATACGAAGATCAATATTCTGCCCAACTATACTTCAACAAAAAGAATCTATGTTAAGGTATTGAATGAGGGAAAAAAGCCTGTGGATAGTGCAATTGTTGAATTCCAGCTATATAATTATGCCGAATTTTATCCACTCTTGCATACCTGTACCGGTAAAAATGGGTTTTGTTCGTTTCTGACCGGGTATGGAAATCTGGTCGTGTGGGCTTCCAGGGATCACCGGTTCGGTTATCAGAAAGTGACCGTGAAAACCACCGATACTGCAGTGGTTGAATTATCCCTGAACCCGGGAAAGGAATTTACGGAATATTTTGACCTTGGTCCGCCTCCTGAAATGCCTGATGAAAGAGTGGTCAACGACTCCGCGAGAAAGGAAAATGCCCGAAGGCTTGCCTTCGAAGATGGTATCCGTTCAAATTATGAACAAACATTTATTGATTCTGCCAAAACAATCCGTCTTGCGCAGATCTTTAATCTGAATGGCGATACACTCTGGAAAATTCTCCGTGAAAGTCGTGGCAATTGGAGGGATCTGATCAATTTTATCGGCGAAACACAGGAATCCCAAAAGAAGTGGATCTTTCCTTTACTCACTTCAATCTCTGAAAAAGATCTCAGGGATATAACGACTGAAGTTCTTGCAGATAATTTGGAGAATTTCCCCTTCATTACTTCCGGTACCTCTGATAAAGCGCTATTGTCTCAATATATTCTTTCACCCCGTGTCGATAATGAAGGGCTGAAGCCTTATAAATCATTTTTCAGGAAACATATTGAAATGAAATTATCCGCCAGGGCAAAGCAAAATCCGGAAATCTTAGCAGACTGGATCAAAGAAAATATCCGGATTGACGAAAAAGCAAATTATGCCCTTACTCCTCTCACTCCGGTGGGCGTTTATGAGCTGAGAATATCCGATTCCCATTCCCGTGATATTCTCTTTGTGGCTTTGTGCAGAACCTTTGGAATACCCGCGCGCCTGGAACCGGCAACAAAAACACCACAGTTTTATTTCCATAATAAGTGGAACGAAATCTATTTTGAAAAACCCCCTGCCGATGCAATAAACAAAGGAACGTTAGTGCTGCATGATGACTTATCAAACAACCATAAGCCGGAATATTATGTTCATTTTACCCTCGGTAAATATGCTGATGGGTTTTACCGTTCATTGGATTATGAAACGGATCCCGTGATGCAAAATTTTCCGGCAAAAGTGGAACTGTTTCCGGGTTCCTATGTTTTAGTCACCGGGAACAGGATAAACGGAGGTACGGTCCTGGCAAAACTGGTATTTTTCAATCTGGATCCCAATAAAACCAGGGATCTGACGATTGAACTGCGTAAGAATGCCGCTCCACAGGAAATCATTGGAAGGATTGACCTGGAAACATTTATCACTCATATTACCGGGCAAAAGCTTTCCGGTCACGGGGGTGGGAAGGGGTTGATCATTGCATGGCTTGAACCGGACAAAGAACCATCAAAACATTTTGTAGCAGATCTTTTGCAAAAAACAGAAGAATTGAATAAATGGGGAGGGATTATATTGCTGCTTTTCAGGAACGACAGAGAAAAGAATGATTTTGAACAAAAGAATTTACCGGTGCTTCCTTCCAGGGCACAATGTTTCATAGCGTCTCCTCTAACGATGAAGGATTTCTCTCTGGCTTCAAAAAATGCATCAGGTCAGGATCTCCCGGTGGTATCCTTCATTGATAATAAGGGCAAAATCAAGTATCTGTCGGCAGGATATAAGATCGGTATCGGTGACGATCTGTTACGTTTCCTAAAATAATGATAACACTTTTATGCGTTTTTACCTGACTTTATCTTAATTTTGCAGGGAAATTCGTATCTTTAATAAGTATGTTTTAATCCGGATCCGGTTCATCTTCATGAATGTGGGAGGATCCGTAAGGTTTTTTTACATGATGATAAATAAGACTACTTACACTTTCCTGGCGTTCATCACATCTGTTTTCCTGATGTTTGCGCAAGGTTATTGTCAAAATGCACCCATTTCAACCATTTCCACTATTACAGCGTGTCCGGGATCAACAGTAATACTTACGGTAACCGAGGTTAATTTTACCAATATTAGCGCAGTAACATTACGTATTGAATATGACCCGACGTTACTTACCTTCAATCCGTATCCTGCTTCCTATGTCACATCCTTATTACCTGGTGCTGCCATATACGCTACGCCGGCCGGTGGCGGTTTAAACAAGGTCATGATAACCTGGTCAGGCGGCACTTCCTGGGTCACCTTGACAAACGGAGCTACACTTGCCACACTCAGCTTTGCATATATCGGAGGAAATCCCACTCTGAGTTTTAATAATACTTCGAATGGCGGTGCAGATTGTGAATTTGCCAATCCTGGCGGAATCCCATTAAATGATCTTCCTACTTCGACCTATTATATAAACGGGCAAGTTAACTCGGCAGGTGCCGGTCCTGCCGGTCAGATCATTGGCCAGACAACCGTTTGCCAGCTATCGGCAGGTCTTACATATACGGTCGCACCCATTACGAATGCTACTTCCTATATCTGGTCTGTTCCATCCGGCACTATGATCACTGCAGGATACAATACCAATACGATCACGGTCACCTTCGGATCCACAGCAACCTCCGGCAATATTTGTGTGTACGGTCAGAATTCATGCTCTTCCGGATCTCCTTCCTGCCTGGCCGTTACTGTTAATCCTATTCCGGGACAGGCAGGTCCCGTTACCGGCACGGCCAGCGTTTGTTCAGGGTCATCCGGGAATGTTTATTCGATTACTCCGGTGGCAAATGCAACCGGTTATCTTTGGACCGCACCCACAGGCTGGGCTATCAATTCGGGGCAAAACTCTACTTCGATAAGTGTAACTGCCGGGAGTACCAACGGTAGCATAACCGTCACTCCAAATAACAATTGCGGCAGTTCCAACACCTCCAGCCTGAATGTCACAGCTATTCCCTTGCCTGTGGCAAATGCCGGTCCCGACCAGATTATTGGGTATGGGTCAGCGACAGTCCTCAATGGTTCGGCAACAGGCGGCTCAGGGAACTTTTCATGGCATTGGGAACCCGCTACCCTTTTACTTAATCCGAATGATCAGAACCCCACAACAATTAACCTTACCTCATCTGTACAATATACATTGACAGTTACAGATGTCTCCACAGGATGTACAGGAAGTGACCAGGTATTGGTAACAGTAGCCGGCGGACCTTTAACGGTAGTTGTCATGGGGAATCCAAACCCTGATTGCGAAAACCAATTAGTCCAGCTTCTGGCGCTGGTATCAGGAGGTACCGGAGCCTACAGTTTTACATGGACCTCCAATCCTCCAGGGTTTAACTCTAACCTTCAAAATCCGGCTGCATATCCTGTACAATCCACTACTTATATTGTTAGCGTCTACGACGGGTTTGCAACAGTGGAGGATTCGATCCTGATAACAGTGACTCCTATGCCGGATATACCCGTCCAGCCTACCGGTCCTGATACAGTTGACGTCCGTAGCGTGATCACATCTGATTATTTCACAAGTCCGTTACCGACAGTGCTTTCTTTTGTCTGGTCACTGACACCGGCTGCTGCAGGAGTTATTGCAGGTTCCGACACGACAGGAACAGTGACCTGGAACCCCGGTTATCTCGGATACGCTCACATAAGCGTGAAAGGCATCAATTCATGCGGTGAGTCTGCATGGTCTGCAGAAAAGCTGACATTGGTTGATAATACAACAGCAATACCTGAACAGGAGAATTTTCCCGGGATCATTATCTACCCTAACCCAAATGATGGTATTTTCCATCTTATAATTACTTCTCTTTCCTCTGAGATCTACGATCTTAGAATCCTGAATAATCTTGGAATTGTAATATTTGAAAACAAAAGGATAGAAGTAAAAGGAACATTGGATCAGGCTATTGATCTTCTATCTGCTCCCAAAGGATTATATCTGGTCGTATTGAGAAGCAATCATAAGAATATTGTAAGGAAAATTGTGATCCGCTAATACAATATCCCGAGTAATTCAAGTTCATTCGGATTGACTTTCCGTACCCGCGCAAATATTTTGACCGCCGGTGATGTCAGAATTGAGTTCACCAAATTTTCCATGTATTTACTGTAGAATAACTCGGCGGTTAACCTTGTATCATTATAGATGCCGATTTTATAATTCTTGTCAAACTCAACATCTGATGTAACCGGATGTTTAATTTTCCATTTATCGGGTTTATTTGTATATTCAAATGTAATAACTTTTCCAACGTATTTGGAAAGATCGGTTTTCATAATATCAATTTTAACCGGAACCCAACTGAATACTGATAAATCTTTTTCCATTACATCCAAACCTTTTAGTATTCCGTCACAATATTTTTTATCCCTGAAAGATGGGGTCATCAGATCTATTAATGATTCCGTCTTTTGATCGGGAATAATCCATTGTACGCCATAGGACATTGTTATATAAAGTTGTTGTTCCACCGGTGCGATCATTATAAAAACCGCATTATTGATCCCCGGTGAACCAATTTTTAACGTGTTTCCCTTTTCAATGGTAAATGCCTCAGGGGTCTTATTTTTAAGCGATTTAGCAATGTAGCAGTAAACCTCTACACCTGTCAGACGTTTAATTTCATTTAATTTTTTTTCAACGGAACCGGATTCGGCTAGGGTCAGCAAAGAGTATTCATCAAAAAGAACCTGTTGCGATTGAAGGTTATAGCTAAAAACGATAAGAAAAGAAAAGAAGAAATATACTTGTTTCATAATCTAATAATTGTATTAATGTCCAACCTTAATCAGGTAAATCTTTGCGAAGTTAAGTTAAAATCCTAATTCACAATCGTTGCGATGATGTAAATGGTGAAATTTTGGGTGGAATCCTGCTTTTTCCAGGATGCTGAATGTAGAATTTTTGTAACTCTGTGACTCTTAATAAGATTAAGCATTTTTTTATTGACCTATGGAAATTTAAATTATATCAGAATTGGGTAGAAAAATAAAAATGACCAAAGTGAAAATTCTCTGGCGTGGATATTGCACGACATTCTGAAACATTAACATACAGTAATATAAATAGTTAATTAAAACCATCTGTGTTTTGATTCCGGTTTTCCGCAGTAGAAAAAAACGGTTTCCCCCAATTGACTTCACTAATTCAATGACCTACCTTTACATTGTTCGTAAATATTGATAAATTTTTTAGTGGTATCAATTATTTAATCATCTTCTGAAAATCAATATAATAAATTAAAATACAACAATAAATCCCAAAAACGTAGAAATATGAAAACACATGATTTACTCAAATCAGGACTCCTTATGCTCGCATTGCTGTTACTCACCATTTCAGGATGCCAAAAGGAACCGAACGACCTTCAGGTTGTTAAACAGGATCATAATGGTGGTGCACTTTTACCATCCGGTGGTGGAGGTACAATAAACTGTTCATCCACAATTATTAACGGCGCATATGTCGCCGGCGTCGTCCTCACTTCTTCCAATTCAATTATTGTCAGTGTAACCGTAACATCGACCGGGGACTACACCATTTATACAAATACGGTGAATGGATACAGCTTTTCGGCAAGCGGAACCTTTACAGCCACAGGAAAACAAAATGTAACCCTTCCGGGAAGTGGCACTCCGGTTGCAACAGGAATCAATGCTTTCACCCTGACCTTTGGAACCTCAACGTGCAATTTCAGCATGGTTGTGGTGAGTGGTACTCCTATCTATATGACTACCTGCGGTACAAGTTATGTTTACTATGAGGTTGCAAATCAGAAGACCTTAAGGGTTTGGCTTGACAGGAACCTCGGAGCTACCCGGGTTGCACAGTCATCCATTGATTACCTGGCTTATGGTTCCTTATACCAATGGGGACGTCTTTCCGACAATCACCAATGCATTACCTGGACAGGTTCTTATAGCGGAACACCTGTGAATGGAACTACATCAACCAAATCCTCCAAAGATGTGCCCGGGAATAGCAAATTTATCATCACATTAACAAATCCTTTTGACTGGAGGGTACCACAGAATAATAATCTCTGGCAGGGTGTAAGCGGTATTAATAACCCTTGTCCTCCGGGTTATCGCATACCGACAAACGCAGAATTTATTGCTGAAATAGCTACCTGGAGTTCTCGTAATGCAGCAGGCGCTTTTGCTTCACAGTTGAAATGGGTAATGGCCGGATATCGCGATTTCCCTGACGGCGCTCTTTACGATAATGGTAACTGCGGAGGATATTGGTCCAGCACCATAGCCAATACATCAAAAGCAATGATCCTGTGGATCGATCCAAGTGGGTCATGTACCGTTGACGACTTCAGGGCAGCCGCTTATACTGTCAGACCGATCAAAAATTAATAGTGACATAAATAATCCTGAAAAAAAAGCTGCCTCACTTTTGAGACAGCTTTTTTTATGGTCAGGTTTTTTAGTTGATATAATGTATACAACATACGACGATCACCTTCACCTGGAAGGCGAACACGCCAGCAGATATACCTATTTCAAGGTCGGGGATAAATTCAAAAAGTATTTCTGATCTTTGGTCTCCTGCAGGGTTTGTCCGGCGACTTTTGGAATAAGGTGCAATAGCAGGCTATTATTGAAAGAAAATCTATCTTTCCTTAAATTCTTTAAGCAGTCTTGCAAATGTTTCTTTTACAGATATAATAGTTGTTGCCCTGAACGCATTTGATCCGGCGAAAGCGTATCCGTTTTTGAAATTACCTTTTAATGCACTGATAAGAGCGTTTATGATACAGTAAGGGCTCGATGAAACATCACAGGTCTTGATACATTTGAACGGACAATGGATCGGCTGCTTTTTTCCTTGTTTTACCTTTTCGAGAAATTCATTTAAGATCGCCCGGCCAGGCATTCCAACCGGACTCTTGATGATCCCTATATCTTCTTTTTCGGCATTAATATAAGCTTGTTTGAAATCATCTGAAGCATCACATTCATCGGTTGTCACGAATATCGTTGCCATCTGTACGCCAGCAGCTCCTAATTCCATCATATTATAAATATCTGCTCCGGTATAGATCCCCCCGGCCGCTATGACGGGAATCTTCTTGTTATTCGCTATTTCAAAATGTTTTACCTCCTGGACCACTTCGGGGATCAGATGCTCCAGTGAATAATGCTCATCTTCGATCTGCTCAGGTTTGAAACCGAGATGCCCGCCGGCTTTGGGGCCTTCAACAACAATAGCATCAGGAAGATAGTTGTATTGTTTCAGCCATTTCTCACAAATGATCTTTGTTGCACGAGCAGAGGATACTATCGGAACTAATTTTGTCGAACTGTCTTTTTTAAGGAATGACGGCAAGTCTAGCGGCAATCCTGCCCCTGAAAAGATGATGTCCACTTTTTCAGCGATTGCTGTTTTGACCATGTCAACGAAATTCGACATAGCCACCATGATATTTACACCGATAACGCCATTTGATTTTTCCCTTGCCAGCCGGATCTCCTCCTTCAACCCATAAATACTGGCTTCCGGAAAATCAGAAGAGAAATACCTGTATAGTAATCCCAGTCCTGCACTTGAAATGACACCGACACCTCCTTCGTTGGCAACAGCAGAGGCGAGTCCTGAAAGTGAAACACCCACGCCCATTCCCCCCTGGATAATTGGAACGGGTATTAAAAGATTTCCAATAGCGAGCTTTTCCAGATAATAAAAATAATTTACAAAAGTACAAAACTTATTTCATATAAGGTTGTTAGAATCGGTAAATCTTATTTTGAAGGGCTGGATAGATTTTTATTACAGGGTCAAAAAGTTACAAAGTTACAAAGTGACAATCCATAATACATACCTTCCCGGCCGAGCGGCTTCTTTAACATATCCCCTTGAACGGATTCTGTTTGCCTTTTATAATCTATCGGACTTCAATATTTCTACAGAATTCCCTCGCACATTTGCATCACTAACCATATAAATATAAACATTATGAAAAAAGTATTGGTAACATTTATGGTTGCATTATTTGCAACAGTCGTTTTGGGACAAACCAAAACCGAAATTAAACCTATTAATCTCCCGAAATGTGTGACGGAGTATCTGATTCAGAAAATGAAGGGCTTCAATATTGATAAGGCCTTCAAAGTGGACAATAAGGGTGAGATAACTTACATTGTAACAGTAACAAAGGGGAAAGAAAAACGCACCCTGGAATTTGATAAGAACTGTAAAAATGTAAAGAACTTTACTACGGCTGAGCCAAAGAAACCCGAAGCCGTTACCCCTACCCCTCCAAAGCCAGTTCCTTTACCACCAGTAAAGACTAGTAAAGAAACTACACCAAAAAAATAATCCGAAGTGAAGATTATCGGAAATGTAAAAAGTCCAGGGTAAATACCTGGACTTTTTTTTTACTATTAACGTAAATTTTTTTATTGTACCAGGATTATCCAATATGGTTCCTGTTATTCCCAGTGAATGATCTTTCCTGGTCAATATCCAATTCCCTGCCTTAATTCATTTTTTTTTGTAAGTATCTCCTTTTGAAGTTTAATCATTCTCTTTTTCAATTCTTTTTTATATTCCTTCATTTTTTTTTCTGGTATTTAATTTCTTGTAAGTTTCTCTTCCCGGATGACATCCCCGCTTAACCTGCATTTTCCGGCTTTTATAAAATCTTTACTCCATTTAAAGTAAGAGTTGGGATGAATATTATTCATTCTGCAAATGGCCGCAATGCTGTCTACACTCCAAAGGTCATCCATAAGAATGCGGATCTTCTCTTCTGATGAAAAATTCCGTTTCGTGAAGCATTTGATCTCTCATTAAAATTATACCACTACCCGTAAACTTTTCGCTTACGATTTACCCCCCTGAATTGCGTAAAAATACTCATGAAAAAATCGTGGAATCCCGCGAAAAGATTGAGCATTTCAGCGCTTGATCCACCCCTGCCCCATACTGTACTTTTACAACCATGAAAATCACCTTGATTTTAATGTCCACAAAGAAAAACATAATGAAAACAGCATCTATTCTTTTTGCAGGTATTCTTTTACTCTCACCTAACTTAGGATTCTCTCAAGACCTGAGTACTTTAGCAAAAACAGATCCGCTGATTCTTCATGGGAACACTGGAGCATCTTTCACTTTCAATACATCAAATGAATCCATAGCTACCCCACCTCCCATTGAATGGAACCTTTATGGTAATTATACAATGCGGATTTACAGTGTAGAGTTACCATTTTCATTTGTAATTGATCAATCGTCACAAAGTTATTCTCATCCATTTACTCAATTTGGTATAAGTCCAACCTATAAATGGGCAAAATTTCATTTTGGGTACAGTAACATTCAATTATCTCCATTAAATTCTGGTGGCCATAGTTTTAATGGTATTGGAATTGAATTAACCCCAAACAAGCTTCGTTTTTCTGCTTTTTACGGACGATTAACCATGACAGGAAATGAAGTTACTGCAACAGGCCAATATAAAACGCCAAAATATTCAGGTATCGGTTATGGGGTAAAGTTAGGCATTGGAACTTCTGATAATTACTTTGATATAACTTATTTTCATGCACAGGATAATCGTTCTTCTTCTACCATTAATAATACCCAAAAACCGCTGGAAAATGTTATGATTGGTACAGATTTTAAAGTTAAAATCCTAAAAGTCACTTCATTTACAGGTAATTTTGCTGTTAGTGGATCAACCAAAGAACAGACAGTTGAAAAAACGGACCCTAAATTATCAAATAAAGTTCCCGCATGGGCATTGGAGTCAGCATTTTCGATCGATCTGAAAAATTTCATGGCCGTGATCAGTTATCGGAAAGTTCAACCTGATTTTAAATTGTGGGGAGATCCTTATACATTTAACGATGGTCAAATAATTTCATTGATCAATGGATTCTCGCTTGCAAAAGGGAAAATAAACGTTAATACCAACATTACAGAGCAGAGCAATGATAAAAATATAGAATTGGCTGGTGAATTAAATGTACAAGCCAGAAAAGATAATAAAACCATCAGTGGTAACTTGAATATTTATCGCCTCTATGATAAAAATCCTCTTACCAGGCCGGCCAATCAAAATAAAAATCTTTCTGCATCATTAACTTATAACTGGCTTATAACAGAAAAGTCAATCAATCTTTCCCTGATGTCTTCATACAACCATTTCGTTCAATCTGGCAGTTCTGCTTCATCTCTTGGCGCTATATTGGGTGTTGAAGGAGATTTGTTAAAAGATAAAAAAATGAATTTAATTGGCACAATAGGTTATGTTTATAACAATAATCACCCGGGCGATTCAAAAGGAAATATTACGTTTTCATGTAAAGCAGGTTACAAACTTGGCCACAATTGTTCTTTTAGCTTTTTTGTCAATTACATGGTAACGCCGGTTGATAGAAGATACAATATCACAGATAATGTTGCCTATAAAACTACCACCAATAGCCTGACTGCAGGAATTTCTTATACCAGTAGTTTTTAATAAAAGATCATAACCTGGAAATATCCCTGGTCCTTCACTCCTTCCTTGATAATTTCCGGAAATAAAAGTTTAAGATTTGCTTCCTTTGATTCTTTTCTCAAAGTTAAAAGACACCCCAGAAAGTGATGTAATGTGCATAAAGCCTTGCTTTACATCACAATGCACGTGAAATGGAATGAATTTCCGGACTTATCTAACCGACTAATAAGGAATTTTCTGAATTTTCTGAACCCCTAAAAAAGAATTTTCTGAATTAATGGAATCCCTAATAGAATGTTTCAATAGGTTTTCGGATCCCTGCAATGAGGGCAAACCGTCTGTTTCCCTTGATACTTTTTTTTACACTTAGCACATTTATAAATCATTCCTATTCCTGTCTCCTTTGACCAGGCAGAAATGATCCGGTTTGTGTTTCTTACAGCAGTACTAATGTTACATATTACTTCTCTTTAAAGTTTATACAAATATCTGATTTTATAGGCTATTGACAATGAGCTGGATCATGTCGTAACTTTAAGTGAAATGAATGTATTGATCTTAATAGTGCTTGAACCAGGTTTTTTTCAAGATGAATTTTTATAATGATCCAGTTCTAAATTATGACTATTAGCAGCAACCCCACAGATAATATAAGGTTCCTAAAATGTAAAGATTTTTTTAGAAAATTTTGGAAGGTTATGAATATAAAATAAATTTGCAAAATACTTAAATAAATTGTTCAAATAACAGTCTTTAAATATCTAATTATATTATATTTGCATAATGAAATATTATAATGAATGTAATAAAAAAGGGAAACAGTTTAAATACTGTTCCCCTTCAATTCAAATGGCGGGCTCGTCTAATTGGACAGGACGGCTGACTTTTAATCAGTAAAAAGGGGTTCGCTGCCCCTGCCCGCTACTTATTAAATCTTTTACAAATGTAAGCAAAGAATAGATAGATTGAAATTTTTTACATGTTTTTTTTCATTCACTGGTATTGTTGGCTCCAATTCCGGGTGCAAGATACTATTGTCAAGACATCAAAGTCAAGGAAAATGATTAAAAAGATTAAAATAAAAGTTGACCCAAGGGAAAACCGGGAGACAGAAAGGAAAACAGTTTATTATTTTTTGTTTATCCCTGTTTATAAGTGTGTGAAAAAGGTAAATTCTATTTAGTTAGGACAAAAGTAATAGCGTAATAGTAAGAGCCCTCACCAGGTTTTATTATTGGATATGTATCTTTTATTAAATATCCTTCCTTAAAAAGGGCATCTAATTCAGGGTATTCAATAAAAGTGTACAGTTTATTTTTACTGCTTTCTTGACCGTTTGAATCATATTTTACTCCATCAACGGCTGATGAAATTGTTACAACTTTATGTATGGCCATTCATTTAAATTTTAAAAGTTAATTTTATGGAAAATAATACAATAAAAAACAAAGTAAAGGAAATTTGTGAAGATAACGGCTGGAATCAAGCTGATGTAGCCTTGTTTATTAAAGCCTTAATACTGTTCAATGGCAAGTCTGTTGAGCAAATAAGAGACATGACAAGGGCAATCAATAAGTTTGTAATAAGTAACTCTAATATTACTATTTCATCCGGCCTTTAATGTCATTGACTGTTTTCAGAACCTCATTTAACCGATCTTCTATTGCAGAATTACTTGAATCAATTGAATCCAGGTTTTCACATCGTTTTAGGATTTTATCAAGGTCTCTTGCAATGATATACTGAATGTATAATTCAGGTCTTTCTGCAATGTCAGGAAATCCTGTATCTTTTCTGAAATCATCAAAATAGGAACGAAAATTATAGTCTGGTCTTGGCATGATTTTTTTATTTTAAGGTTAATTCTTTGTTAACCATGCAATGATACAGAACATTCTGACCAAAAGCAAGAAAATCTTTCCTATGGGTCGTTTGAATTATTATTTTCATTGTCTATGTATAAATTATACTATAATCGGTAAATCAGGTATTTAATTAGGTTTGTTAGAGAAAATCGCAATAGAACTTTAGTTTTGTTGTGTAGGAATCCAATAAGTCCCTGAATAAAAGGAATTTTGTTTTCTGAATGGATATTCATATTCATAAATTCTTGCTCCCTGATCAAATCCTAATTTCATACCTAAAAAATGACGGTAATCCATTTCTTTAATAGAAGACAAATAAAACTCATTATCAACAAAAAAAAATTGTTGAGAGTTTTCAGAGAATGAAAATGCTAAATAATTTCTAAATTTTATTGGTGATTTATCATAAGAAAAATCTTCACTATACACAGTGGTTTGTCTGTTGGGGTTATCATTTCGAGGACTAACCTTAGTTCCATCTCTAATGAAAACTTGGTAAAAGTCTGATTGTAGTAAGTAAAATGAAGACTTTTTGAAACTGGATTTTGGAGGAATGAAAGTTACTCTTTCCGGTTTGACTGTTGAGGATGAAGTGTGTTGCTCTACTTCTTTATAATAATTTCTACCATAAAACCCTACTAAATCCGTATGCGCTTCATCAATCCAATAATTCATTTTATTTCCATTGTATATAAAGGAAGAATTTCTCCAATCAAGATAAAGAGGTTTTTCCGTTTTATTAAAAACGGAAAATGCCATTACTCCACTCTTTGCCCAGAAAGTATAAGTAATTTTAACAGTGTCATTTTCATAAAAAAAACAATTATCCTGAGTTTTAGTGTTGGTAGTTGATGTTTCAAAGACTTGGATGAAGGTTTTTGAACAACCGGTGATCAAAAAACAAACAATAATAACTAAAGTGATTTTTTTCATTGTATTGAGGTTGGGCTGCTTGTAAATAGACATGATTTTTTTATTTCTCTATTTCTTTAACAGACAAGAATCCTTACTTACCATCCTGATTTGAGTTCCCAACTATTTAAAGTCAGCGATCCATCAGAAAATTGCTGAAAACGAAGCCATGGCCTATATTCTCCATAATACCATGTTATACAAGTCCATGGATTTCCAAGTCCCTGACCACATGTACCTGCCTCAGTTCTTTGGGGGTATCCAAAAATTTCTATAACTTCTTTATCACTCATGCCTACTTTTAGTTTCATTATATTCTGACTGGTAAATCTTGTCGAATAACAGCCACTTGCTAATATTACTAAACTTATCAAAAGAATTTTAACTAAATTGTTAACCCTCTTTCCTTTTTTTTGATTATTCCTAATTAATACAAAATACTGATTTCAAAATAATCATTTGCTTTTGTTACACAAACCATTTTGATTTCTTCTTCCTTAACGTAATAGGAATAAACAAAACCATTTTTATGTTTCTGAGACTTTTTGAAGGCGTTATCTTCCATATTAAGTATGGCTTCCTTGTTTTCTATGATTGCCTTATCCTTGGAATAAAGTACGCCTTCAATATATTGTTTAAATCCTTCTTTTTCCAATAAATTCAGAAAAGTTTTGAAATCCATTTCATTTTTTATGTAATATTGAATAAGAATTGCATCACTTAATTCACCATTCCCGTTAAATTGGGAACCAATTCCGACCTCAAGTTTTTCTTGATTTCCGCTAAACTGGTATATATCCCATCCTTCTGCTGTGTTTTTTTCAAGGAGTCCTACACTTTTAAATCCCTTGGGAGTGAGGTAATAATCAATCTGTTTTAAATCTTTTATTGAATGAAGAATGTAAAGGTCATTGACAGTAAGTGTTTGTGCAGTTACAAAGGATTGCATGAATAGGATTAAAATTAATGATATTAGATATTTCTTCATATTATGGAAGGTTTTGTTATAATCATTCTGTTTTCTATTTACTTTTAGGAACATAGACTTTATTTCCTTTGCTATTGTAATAATACTGCCCTCCCTTCGATCCAGTCTGAATACGCTGATTTTTTCCATAATTATAGGCATCCAGGCTATAATCCCTGGCCTTATATCCCTTTGACCCGGTATAAGTATTTGTATTTGGCTTTGTGGAATAATTGTCGTGATTAGTTTTGTTTGTCTGTGTCTTGTAATGTCCTTGAACATAGGTTCCACTTTTTTTTATATATCCCCTTTGATATTTTGAATCTGGGTTGACTTGTGCAAATATTAACGTACTTGTTAAAAATAAAAAAATCAATAGAACCCATTTCATATTTATGATTGAGTCCCCTCCGAAAAGGGGTTTATTATAAGCTGTAAAAAATAGTTATCGTCGATACAATTAGTGCCTTGGAAAATATTCTCATTAAAATTAGCTGTACGTTGATTTGTAGGTTG
>CAIYUC010000170.1 GCA_903929315.1 uncultured Bacteroidales bacterium | reverse complement strand
TCGCAGATTTCCGCAGATTAATCGCAGATTTTCGCAGAATATTGAAAACAAGAGTTTTAACTTTGCGTGACTCTGCGTTTAACTCAGCGAAACTCAGCGAGAAACATTAACTTTCCAACTTATTAGACAACCCCCCGGGGGAGGGGCTTAAAATCAGACTTCAATGAAAACCAAAATAATATTTCTAATCTATCTCACAGGGATTGTTCTTATTACGACGTCTTTTAATACTCCTTCATTTCAAATTGCTTTGCTGAAATACAACGGTGGAGGCGACTGGTATGCAAATCCAACTTCCCTCCCGAACCTGGTAAAATTTGAAAACCAGAATCTCGGTACCAATATCAATGAAGACGTTGCAACGGTAGATGTGGGTAGTCCGGAAATATTCAACTATCCATTTATGCATATGACCGGGCATGGGAATGTAATCTTTTCACCACAGGAACAGAAAAATTTAAGAGATTACCTTTTGGGCGGTGGGTTTCTTCATATCGATGATAATTACGGAATGGATAAGTTCATCCGTCCTCAACTGAAGAAGCTGTTCCCCGAACTTATCCTGACGGAACTTCCCATAAGCCATCCGATCTATCATCAGAAGTTCGACTTCCCCAAAGGATTACCCAAAATCCATGAACATGACGGTCTGCCTGCCCAGGGCTTCGGATTGATCTATGAAGGACGCTTGATCCTGTACTACACCTATCAGTGCGACCTGGGTGACGGATGGGAAGACCAGGCTGTTCATCATGATTCTGAACCTACCCGGATAAAAGCCCTCCAAATGGGTTCAAACCTGCTACAGTATATTTTCACAAAGAATTAATCAATTTTTAACCTTCGTGTCTCAGCGTTTAATTTACGAAACATGAACCGAAAAGCGAAAATCATTTTCCTCCTTGGAACAATAATGATCACTGCATTTACAGTTTCAGCGCAAACCTTTACGTCCAATCAAAAAAATGCCGAGGCTGAAAAAATCAAGGCAGCCTGTCGTTTTGCATGGGATGGTTACACCCATTATGCCTGGGGTTATGATGCCTTACGACCAATCACCAAGCAAGGCCAGAACTGGTACGATGTTTCATTTCAGATGACCCCGGTCGATGCGTTTGATACTTTCATTCTTATGGGATTGAAGGCGGAAGCCAATGATGCCAAGAGTTTGGTCTTATCAAGGCTGAATTTCAACGTCAACCAGGAAGTTCAGCTGTTCGAGATTAACATCCGACTTTTAGGAGGTTTGATCTCGTCCTATGAACTGGATAGGGATCCGGTCTTTATGAACCTGGCTAAAGACCTTGGCAGGCGTCTCCTTCCTGCTTTTCATTCCGAAACAGGTATGCCATACCGGTACATCAACCTCAGAACGGGAAAAACAAGAGATTCCCTGAGCAATCCTGCGGAAATAGGGACTTACCTGCTCGAATTCGGTAAACTGACTCAATACACTGGTGATTCTGTTTATTATCTGACGGCAAAAAAAGCCGCCTTTGAAGTTTTCCGGAGACGCAGTGACAATGACTTCGTGGGGACAACCATTGACGTCAATACCGGGAAATGGAAAAATCGTGAAAGCCAGATCGGGGCAAGGATCGATTCCTATTATGAATATCTTTTCAAAGCCTGGAAGCTTTTTGGAGATACGGATTGCTATGAGGCATGGAGGATCTCCAATAAAGCGATAAAGAAATATTTGCTGAAAGAAACGCCAAACGGTTCCTTTTTTACCCGCGTGGATATGAATTCCGGGAAAGAAACACATTCTTATTACGGAGCGCTCGATGCTTTCTATGCCGGTATATTGGCTCTTTCAGGGGACATCAGGACGGCACAGGAGATCCAGAAAGGAAATTTTTATATGTGGACCCATTTCACAATGGAACCTGAAGAATTCGATTTCAAAGCGGATACCATCATCGATCCGGCATATCCTCTGCGTCCTGAAAACCTCGAAAGTTGCTTTTATCTCTATCGGATGACCAAAAACCAGAATTACCTGATAATGGGTAAGAAGATGATCGATGACATCCTGAAAAATTGCAAGTCAAAGGCCGGTTATGCTGAGGTGAAAAATGTAAAGACACTGAAACTTAATGATTACATGGAGAGTTTCTTCTTTGCAGAAACGTTAAAATATGCATACCTGCTTTTTGCTCCCGAAAAAACCCTTGATCTGAATAAATTTGTTTTCAACACGGAAGCGCATCCATTGAAAATAGTGAAATAGCGAAATAGTGAAAATGTGACTTTGTGACTTTTTTATCAGGTTGATCTAAGCCCCTTGAGCTGTTCTTCGATTACAGCAATTTTCCCTTCTGCATTCGATTTTTTCCTGCGCTCGGCCTCGACGATCTTGCCCGGCGCTGAACTGACAAACTTTTCATTGGTAAGCTTCTTCTCCACCGATTCAAGAAATCCTCTTGCATAGCTTAATTCTTCCTCCAACTTCCGGATCTCGGCCTCTGCGTCGATGTCGTGCACCAGCGGAATATAAAATTCGGTATTCCGGATAATGAAAGAGACAGAACCGGCAAGCTTTTCTTCAACATAGCCCAGCTCGCCGATGTTGCAAAGTTTTGCAACGACAGGATCAAAAGTAGTGTCAGAAGTTTCGTTATAATTTTTCCGGATGAAGAATTTTATGCTTTCCCGAATGGGAATATTTTTTTCTTTGCGGATGTTCCGGATCGCAATAATGACCTCTTCCGCGATAGCGAATTTTTCAATGAGTTCAGGATGGAAATCTGAAATGCAGGGCATCTCGGCGGTCATGACAGAATCATTTTCGCTACGGTCTTTCAGAACATGCCAGATCTCTTCCGTGATGAAAGGCATAAAAGGATGCAGCAACCGTACCAGCTTATCGAAATAATCAACCGCCGTTTCATAGGTGATTTTATCGATAGGCTGCTGGTAAGCAGGTTTGATCATCTCGAGGAACCAGGAACAGAAGTCATCCCACACAAGCTTGTATATCGCCATCAGGATCTCTGAAAGACGGTATTTATCATAAGCATCTTCGATCTCTGTAATTGTCTTGTTCAGGACTGAATTAAACCATTCGATTGAAACCCGGCTGGTCTCCGGTTGTTCAATCGCTTCGTCCACTTCCCATCCCTTCAAAAGACGTAAAGCATTCCATAATTTGTTGCAAAAATTCCTTCCCTGTCCGATCAACGACTCATCAAATAAAAGATCGTTGCCGGCCGGAGAACAAAGAAGCATTCCGACACGTACTGCATCCGCCCCGTATTGTTCGATAAGCTTGATGGGGTCAGGCGAGTTTCCCAGGGATTTCGACATCTTCCGGCCCTCTTTATCCCTCACCATTCCTGTAAAATAGATGTTTTTAAAAGGGATCTCTTTCCGGTACTCCCACCCTGCCATGATCATACGGGCAACCCAGAAAAAGATAATATCCGGCGCCGTTACCAGGACACTTGTGGGATAATAATAATTAATATCCGGATTTCCGGGGTGACGAATGCCATCGAAAACCGAGATTGGCCATAACCATGATGAAAACCATGTATCAAGCACATCCTCATCCTGTCTGATATTTTCTTCAGATAATTCGTCATTCGTCATCCGTAATTCCCAAATTGCTTTCTTAACCGCTTCCTCTTTCGATTTGGCAACCACAATTTGTCCATCCGGAAGATAGTAAGCCGGTATCCGTTGTCCCCACCATAATTGTCTTGAGATGCACCAATCCGTGATCGATGACATCCAATGCTGGTACATGTTTTTATATTTGGCAGGATAGAACCGGATCGTATCGTTCATGACCAGTTCCAAGGCAGGCTGTGCCATTTCCTTCATCCGCATGAACCATTGCGTGGAAATTCTGGGTTCAATAACTGCATCCGTTCGTTGAGAGAACCCCACTTTATTGACATATTCTTCTATCTTTACGATATGTCTAAACTTTTGAAGCTCCTGCGTTATTTTTTTCCTGACAACAAACCGGTCTTCCCCGGTAAACAGCTGAGCCGCTTCGCTCATCGTTCCATCCGGGTTGAATGTATCCACAACTTCAAGCTTATGCTTTAACCCCAGGTTATAGTCATTGATATCATGTGCCGGTGTTACTTTCAGGGCGCCGGTGCCGAATGTGCGATCTACATACTCATCAAAAATCACAGGAACTGAACGGTTGATCAGGGGTACAAGGATTTTTTTGCCCTTCAGATATTGATACCGTTCGTCTTCAGGATGAACACAAATGGCAGTATCGCCAAGGATGGTCTCAGGACGGGTGGTAGCAATTGTGATCCATTCATCAGCCGTTCCTTCTACCTGGTAACGGACGTAATACAGCTTCGACTGAACTTCCTTATAGATGACCTCTTCATCCGACAGGGCTGTCAACGCTACCGGATCCCAGTTTACCATCCTAACTCCACGGTAGATATATCCTTTATTATACAGATCAATAAAAACATCGATCACTGATTCGTACCTTGCTTCATCCATGGTGAAGCAGGTTCTTTCCCAGTCACAGGAAGCGCCAAGACGTTTTAACTGTTCAAGGATGATCCCTCCGTGCTTTTTTTTCCATTGCCAGGCACGGTCGAGGAAGGCTTCCCTTGAGATCGATGACTTTTCGATCCCTTCTTCTTTCAGGCTGGCAACGACTTTAGCTTCTGTCGCGATGGAAGCATGATCCGTGCCGGGGAGCCATTCGGCATTAAAACCCATCATCCGGGCACGCCTGACAAGTACATCCTGGATCGTATTGTTCAGCATATGCCCCATGTGCAGAACCCCGGTAACATTCGGGGGAGGGATAACAATCGTAAAAGGTTTACGGTCGTCAGGTTCGGAATGGAACAGCCGGTTTTTCAACCAGGTTGCATACCATTTATCTTCAACGATCGACGGATCATATTTGGAGGCAAGTAGCATTTAAATTGGATTATTTGAAGGGCAAAGTTAGGAAAAATGTAACTATAAGGATATTCAGAATTCAAGCATTCTCGTTACAGTCGTTACAGCCGTTACAGTCGTTATGGTCGTCCCGATTGTCACGATTGTAACGAATGTCACGAATGTCACGAATCTAAAACTCAACTTTATAACTTATCAGCGGAACAATTCCCAACGATTTCTCAGGTTCTGTCGTTCGGTTGAAATCATTGTAAACATATCCGACATTGGGATGCTGGTCCAGCAGGTTTCTAACCTGCACTGCCCAGACACCTGAATATTTCTTATGGTTGGTGCGGAAGGTTAGAGTGAGGTCAAGATAAAAGAAATCAGGTAATCTCAGGGTATAGGCATTTGTTTCATCCATAACCTCGCTGTGCTGGGCAACAGACTTCTCAAGATCGATCGGCACATAATATTCCCCGCCTGTATAGCTTGCTTTCAGGTTCAGGCCTAAAAAATTCTTCTTCCGGATCGTCCATTCTTTTCCGCCCAGTAGGTTGATCACATAATTCGAATTGAACCTTGAATTGCGCCAGATCCCATCGCCTCCTTTGTAACTGGATTTAAATAGCGAGATTGTAATGAGATAATAATATTGTTTGGTAAGAAATTTTTCGAAGGTAAAGTCAATTCCGGCATTCCAGCCGGTGCCTGTGTTTATCAGGGTATCATTGAAATATTCGCCGGTACTGTTAAGCATGGAATAATAACTTCCCGGCTTTACGGGAATATTATACAAATACTGGTAATATATCTCAGTCATTAGCCGTATATCCTGGCGGATCAGCCAATCGTAGCCCAAAACAAAATGATGCGCACGGCTGAAATCCAAAGATTTATTGACCGGTTTGCTGATCACTTCATTCACCGGCGTTCCGGTCAGGTAAACGCCAATATCTTCCAACTGCGAATGCATCCCATATCCGGCGCTCAGTGCATGTCTCTCGCTGATCTGCCAGCGAAGGGCTAAACGGGGTTCAAGAGAAAAATGCTGGTTCAATAAGAAATAAGTGGAATTCAGACCTTCAGTCAGTTCAAGATCAGGTGCGATGAGAGTTTTTGTCTCACAATATGCCTGGACAAGGCCGGTAGTGCCACTTCCCTTGTTCACCTGGCTGTAGATCCCTGTTAACGGATTGATTGATTTTATATCCAGGTCATAAAACATCTGCGTGTATGTGACCCCGCTTCGAAGGGTAAACCGTGTTCCGAACTTCCGGTTATAGGTGACCGATCCCGTAAACCGGAAATTCCTGTGATAGGTACTGTCTACCGGACGGAGTTCATAACCTGTGGTCATCAGGCTTTCATAACTGGTAATGTCATTATATGTTGCTGACAGGGTTGAACGAAGAAAGGATTGTCTTGATAAATAGATCTGATGGATCACAGCAATGGCTCCCATCCGGTTGTCGAGCACAGACTGTGAGCGGTCACTGATGGCGCTCCATGATGCTGAATCCTTTTCAGGGGTTGATTTTATGCCCGAGATCCCTCCGATCCCGACCAGGGAAAATGTGCCGGCTTTCGGGGTCGGGATGTTGATTTTGAACGAAAGGTCCTGGAATGATGGGATCATGTTTTTCACCCAGGGATCGATGTACCGGAGGAAATAAAGGATAGAGTAACGGTAATCGAATAAATAGGAGGAAGTTTGTTTCTTATTTAGTGGACCCTCCGATGAAATGTCGAGACCCTGGACCCCCAACTGAACTGCATTTTCGTATCGTTCGTTATTCCCGTTCCTGAACCGCATATCAAAAATGCCGGAAAGGGCATTACTGTATTGTGCGGGGAATGCTGCCGTATAAAAATCGGAATTCGAAAGCACCTGGCTGCTGAAGATTGTAAATCCCCCGCCAGAGGTGCCCACAAATGCGAAATGATTCGGGTTCGGGATATCCATACCTTCCACCCGCCAAAGCAATCCTTTTGGCGAATTGCCCCTGATCATGATCTGGTTGGAATTATCCCCGGCATTGGACACGACACCGGCGAAATTCGACACAGCACGCATGGGATCGTCGACCGACCCTGCATACCGACGGCTCTCCTCCATATTAAAAGAGCGGGCGCCAACCAATGCCATGGGATTAATGGGTTTGTCCTTGTCCACACTCGCTTTTACTTCGACCTCCTTTGCTGTGACCACCATCTCCTCAAGCTCGACACTGATAACCGTTTCTTTTCCCGAAGAAACAAGAAGCTCCGGGATAATAGCTGTTCTGTATCCCACAAAGCTGACTTTTATCGAGTGACGGCCAACAGGTACCTTCTGAATCTTAAAAGAACCATCCTGGCTGGTGGTTATACCCAGGAAAGGATCAGTATTCAGGATAATAACATTGGCTCCCTCCAACCCTGTTTTTGTTTCTGCATCAACCACCTTTCCGCGAATCACCTGGGTTGGCGTCTGGGCGCAGATCATTCCTGAAAGGAATGGTAAAAGAAATAAGAAATAAACTTTCACAGGAAAACCACTCCCATAAATATATCGATCTCAAACTTACGTAAAAATTCCATTTTCCAGACATATTCCCGGTAATATTCAGGGAAAAATGCGGACAAGCGGACAAGCGGACGGAAAGGATTACGAATTCGAATTACCGATTATATGTAACGGATCGAGCATCCAGTATCGAGCATCGAGCATCATTAAGTTGAATGTGATTATAAAAGCTTTTCCCGCTTCACAAGGTAAGGCAAAAGAACATGTTCGAATCCCGAATTGATATCCGCTTCCACAAAATCGATCCGGTATTGCCCGCAACGCAGCTTCAGCTCCGATCTGTATTTTTCAATTGCCTCCATGTACTGTTCCTTCACTTTGGCAGGGAATGCCTTTAATTCTTCACCGCTTTCGAGGTCAATAAAGCGGTAGGGACGGTTATCAAAATCAAAATCCAACTCCTTGCTTTTATCGACCACATGGAATAAGACTACCTCATGTTGGTTATGACGCAGATGCTGTAAGGCAGAAAACAAATCCTCGCGGTTCGCCATATTCTCGAACATATCGCTGAGGATGATGACCAGTGATCGTTTGTGTATCCTTTCGGCGATCTGGTGAAGAGCGTCGACAGCCGCTGTTCTCTTTCTTGTATCGGGAGAAATGGGATGAAGAAGCTTTTCCAGCTCGTTGTACAGATATTTATGATGGACGGAGCTGGATTTCGCCTCAGTATGAAGCTCGATCTTGTCGGAAAAAATGCTGATGCCGGCGGCATCTCTTTGCCTTCTCAGCAGGTAGATCAACGACGCTGTCACATAAATGGAAAAGGTGATCTTGTTAGGTAGGTCGACAGACGGGTTCTCCAGAACAGGATAGTACATCGAAGAGGAATTATCAATGAGTATCTGGCAACGAAGGTTCGTTTCTTCCTCGTAACGTTTTGAATAAAGCCTGTCGGTTCGGCCATATAACTTCCAGTCGATATTCTTAACGGATTCTCCCGTATTATACTGACGATGTTCGGCAAACTCGACGGAAAACCCGTGAAAAGGACTCTTATGAAGACCTGTGATGAAGCCCTCTACGACCTGTTTGGCGATCAATTCAAGCGAGCTGAATTGCTGAAGCCGGGTTTGATCGATCTGGTAAGCCAATTTTTCTGAATTAAGGGTTATTTATGGAATTGCACTGATCCCGGCCTTTGATTAGATATGCTTTTCCACCAGCGCTTTGTACACTGACTTCGGAACGGAGCCGACCTGCTTATCGACCACTTCGCCATTTTTCATATAAAGCACAGTGGGTATATTTCTTACTTTATATTGTGCTGTGACTATTGGATTTTCATCGACATTTACTTCTCCGGCCACGATCCGGTCCTGGTATTCTCCTGCCAGCTCATGGATGATCGGACTGACCATCCTGCATGGGCCACACCATTCAGCCGAAAAATCAATCACTGCCAGCTTATCCGATTTGATTACTTTTTCTTCAAAAGTTGCATCTGTTAATATCTCCATCATAATTATCTGTATTAAATGTTTAACCGGATCGGGAGTGCAAAATTACGAAAAATTACCCAACTCTGTATTTTATCTCGGGGAATCCGTTAATCTCTTTAATAAACTCCCTGGCATCGATCTTCATCTTTTTGGAAGCCAGATCGACATACATCTTCTCATCGTCATCATCCATCAGCTGGATCTTCAGATTGCATTTACCCTTATACTTTTTTGCCGTCTCCCGCAAATTCTTGACCAGCGCCCCGTTTAGGTCGTCAAGCCGGATCATGACCGTAACCAACTTTGCAAATTTCTCAAATACATCCGCGAGCAAGGTCATTGAGCTGATCCTAAGGTTGAGCTGCTCAGGGGAATCAAAACGGGCTTCAACCCGTGCTTTGATGTAGACATAGGTCCCTTCGTCGAGAAAATGTTTAAACTTGAGCAGATCCTCAGAGAAAAGCGTAAACTGGATAGAATCAAAATAATCTTCCACTATAAAGGTTCCGTATTGCTTCCCGTTTTTGCCGATCTTCTGAACTGACGAGCTCACGACACCGGCAAAAGAGACCTCCCTGCCCTTGTATGCCTTCATTTCGGTCTTCAGCTCCGAAACCGGGACAGAACAAAAATTTTCGATCTCCCGTTTATAATCATCCAGCGGATGACCGGTGATATAAAACCCGGTAATCTCCTTTTCCTGGCGAAGCTGTTCGATCCTTGTCCAGTGTTCACATTTCGGAACGGTGAGATCGGGTAACAATACCTTTTCTTCCGCGCCAAAAAGCGAATGCTGGATAGAGTTTGCCTGCGCCTGGAAATCGTTTGCATATTTCAGCAGTTTTTCCAGGAATATCGAATCCTCGCCATTGGATTTATAAAAATACTGTGCCCGGTGGATCCCTTCAAACCCGTCGAAAGCCCCCGCTTTAGCAAGGGATTCGAGGCTCCGCTTATTGACTGCCCGGCTATCGATCCGCTGGGTAAAATCGAAAATGTTCTTATAAAGACCGTTTTTGTTACGTTCGTCCATGATGCTCAGGGCGGCATTCTCTCCCACATTCTTGATCCCGGCCATCCCGAAACGGATCTCCCCTTTCTTATTGACGAAAAAATGAAGATCGCTTTCATTCACATCGGGGCCCAGGACGGGAATATCCATGCGTCTGCATTCCTCGATAAAGTTGGTTATTTCCTTGATATCGCTCATATTCCTGCTGAGGACGGCAGCCATGAATTCAGGTGGATAATTCGCTTTAAGATAGCCCATCCTGTAAGCAACATAGGCGTAAGCGACGGAATGGGATTTATTGAACGCATACTTGGCAAAGGATTTCCAGTCTTCCCAGATCTTCATAGAGATCGCGTCGCTGTAACCGCTTTTCTTGCAATTTTCGAAGAACTTAGGTTTCAGCTCGTTCATCAACGGCTCATCCTTCTTCCCCATCGCTTTCCGGAGAGAATCCGCCTCCCCCTTCGTGAACCCGCCCAGGAGCTGGGATAGAAGCATCACCTGTTCCTGGTAAACAGCTATCCCGTATGTTTCCTTCAGATACTCCTCCATGACCGGGATATCGTATTCAATTTTTTCCCTGCCGAATTTGCGGTTGATGTATTGGGGAATATATTCCATCGGGCCGGGCCGGTAAAGGGCATTCATGGCGATAATATCCTCGATCCTGTTGGGCTTGAGATCCTTCAGGTATTTCTTCATCCCGTCCGACTCAAACTGGAAGATCCCGGTGGTCTTTGCCTGGCTGAAGAGTTGCCATGTCGGGCCGTCGTCCAAAGGGATATTTTCGATTATGACATCTTCGCCCCGTGAGAGTTTGATGTTTTTCAGGGTATCATTGATGATGGACAAGGTCTTTAATCCAAGGAGGTCCATTTTCAACATCCCGACCGATTCAATGTGTTTCCCGTCAAACTGGGTGACCAGGATCTGTGCATCCTTGTTCCATATCACAGGCACATGATCGATCAGGCTGTTTTTCCCGATGACGATGCCGCAGGCGTGCAGGCCTGTATGACGGACGGATCCTTCCAGCGTTTGTGCGAATTTCAGCGTTTCCACGATCAGGGGATTGGATGAATGCCTTTCCGCCTCCAGTTCCGGGACTTCATTAAACGCCTGTTTCAGCGTAATTCCGGCCCTGTCGGGAACCATTTTGGCAAGCCGGTCCGACTCGTCCAGCTTCAGTTTCTGTACACGTGCCAGGTCGCGGATGGCCATCTTGGCAGCCATCGTTCCAAAGGTGATGACCTGTGCCACCTTGTTCTTCCCGAATTTATCCACCACCCATCTGAATACCTTATCCCTTCCATCCTCGTCGAAGTCGACGTCGATATCGGGCATGGAGACTCTGTCAGGATTCAGGAACCGCTCAAAGAGCAGTCCGTATTTTAACGGATCGATATCGGTGATACGCATGCAATAAGCTACGACGGAACCCGCCGAGGAACCTCTTCCCGGACCCACCGATACGCCCATTTCCCTGGCAGCACGAATGATATCTGCCACGATCAGGAAATACCCCGGATAGCCCATGAATTTGACGGTAGCCAACTCATATTCGATCCTCTCCGTGAGTTCCGGGGTGATCTCATTGTAACGTTTCTTCGCGCCTTCATAGGTGAGATGACGCAAGTATTCCATGCCATCGGAGAAACCTTCCGGTATCGGGAAATCCGGCATGATGGGTTCCCGGTCGAGCTCATAATGGGTGATCTTTTCAAATACCTCCATGGTATTCTTCACCGCTTCAGGGACATCCCTGAAAAGCTCCTCCATTTCATTCCGGGTCTTCACCCATTCCTGGCCGGTATATCGCAGCCGGGTGGGATCATCGATGTCCTTCCCTGTATTCAGGCAGAGCAGCCGGTCGTGAGCGTCGGCGTCAGTCTCGTCGAGAAAATGAGCGTCGTTGGTGGCAAGCAGCTTCACGCCTGTTTTTCTCGAAAGCTTTATCAGCGCCTCATTGACGACCTGCTGTCGTTGAAATACGCTTGCATCCCTTCCCGGGTCGGTGGGTTGATGACGCATCAGTTCAAGGTAAAAATCGTCGCCGAAAATTTCCTTGTATTCGTTGATGATATGTTCCGTTTTTTCCAGGTTCCCGTTCAGGATGGAACGCGGGATCTCACCGGCCAGGCAGGCGGAGGAGCAGATCAGTCCTTCGTGGTAAAGTTTCAGCAGCTCCTTGTCGATGCGTGGCTTATAATAAAAGCCTTCCGTCCAGGAGAGTGAGATCAGCCTCGAGAGGTTATTGTACCCCTGGTAATCTTTGGCGAGCAGGATCAGATGGTCGCCTTTGCGGTCGACCATGTCTGATACTTTGAAGCGGTCTCTTCGTGCCACGTAAGTTTCGCAGCCGATGATGGGCTTAAAATCCTTTTGTTTACTGGCTTCTTCATGGAATATTTTCACGCCGAACATATTTCCGTGGTCGGTGATCGCGATGCCTCTCATCCCATCCCTGATGGCTTTAGCGATCAGTTCGGGGATCCTGTTGGCTCCGTCGAGGATGGAATATTGTGTATGGACATGCAGATGCACGAAATCAACCATAGGACTCTTTTCCAGGTATTATGATCAACACTAAATAGTTAAGACTTCTTTTGGCTCGGTTGGCACAGGTTGTGATCCGGAGGCGTAAGAGATGTAAAATTACGGAAAATAAGGGACGGAAACCAGATGTTGATAATTTTGGTAATATCTTTTTTAGAATTTCCAGGGAAGCCGTAAATGTTATCACAGTTATCCCCACCATCACGGTCCTGACTTTGTGACTCGTTTGTCCCGGACCATGGCCCACCCTGGATAACGACATTTCAAAAGTTTCAATAAAAATTTTCAATCATACGTTTTTTGTTAAAAAAAGTTAAAGTTGTAGACAAATAATGTAGTTTTATCCTATGTTTGCAATTTAGACTAAATAAGAATAATATATAAACCCAAACTCCTTTAATCAGATATGGAAGAAACAGCACAAAAAATAATAGATTCGTGTGAAGCTAATTTTGAAGCTCACAAAAGTGATTGCAGCGGTTTTGTAAAAGCTGTGGCCACTGAATTTACAGTAACACTGGTTGGTCAGGCGGATAACATAGTCGACCAAATAAAAGGTGCAGATTGGACAGTATTAACTGATGGCATTGAAGCTAAACAGAAAGCGGATGAAGGTTGGTTCGTTGTTGCCGGTATGAAATCCGGAGATCATATTCCCCCTCAGAGTAATGGCCATGTTGCAATGATCGTTAGTGGCGGCCTTAACCAGGGAAAATACCCGACAGGTTATTGGGGCCAGCTTGGAGGTGTAGGAGCAAAAAACAAGACACTTAATTGGGCATGGAACAAAGACAGCAGGGATAGCATTATCTATTCTGGGAGGCAGGTATAAATTAGTTATTCATTGAAATAATCGTAATTCGTAATCCGTAATTGTTTCCGATCACCAGTCACCAGTCACCATTCACTCTTCACTGTTTTTAGTATCTTTGCACAAAGAGTCGATAATGACAACGAAAAATCTTAGAAAAGAAATTAATCGGGTAATTCTATAATTCATTAATACCTATATGACAAGCTTACAGGAATCACATTAAAGGGTATTCATTTTCTACAGTAAATGGATTCCTTATCAATCCAAATGTTTTTGTGGGAATTGGAGTCGGACTGGGGTTGGTGACAATTTTTAAACGAAATAAAAATATCATTTATATTTGACAAACTTAAATCCAACATAAAATGGAAAAACAAATGAAAACCTTTGACGAATTCAAAAATGAACTTGTGTCAAACTCTGCCTTGCAAGATCAATTTAAACAAGATCCGGTAAAAGCAGTCCAACAAATCCAACAAAAAAATCCATTGGACACGGACAATTGGATTTATAGAATAATTGTGTTATCGCTTGGGATAACAATTATATCTATTATAATCGGAGTTATTGTTCTAATTGGGTCTGGAAAAATTTCTGACGACAAAGGAGTGCCGACAATTCTTACTGCAATTGGTTCTGCCGCTATTGGAGCTTTAGCGGGACTTTTAGCTCCACAACCGAAAAGTAACTAACTAACGTTATTTTCGCAGCAATAAGTCATTCTTATCAATATTCGGTTATTTGTTTGAAATTTTGCCAGTCAATCGCTTAGTATGGGAGGTTTTGAGATGGACATACTCTGTACACCATGCTCTGGTGGATGTGTTAAATTATTAACCTGATAAACTTTATTTAACAAAAAATAAACGGAGGAAGCCGAAAACCCGCAAAAGAGTATGCAATTTTTTAAAACTAACTTTTTAAAAACGTACTTCTATGTTTACAAAAAAATCTATTGAAAATGGACTTTCTGTAAAAGCCTACCGTGGTGATGCTAAAACGTTGCTCGCCTTTGATATGCCAGAAAAACAAACAAGTAACCTGGCTGGATTTACTATTTCTTGTCAGCCGCAAGGCGAAAAGGAATATTATCTCTTTAATCAATTGCAGTTTGCAAATCCCGCGCTCCATGTTCAAGTTACAAGTGAGCCATCATATTCAAGTATTAATGCTCCCTTTCAAAAATTCTCTTGGGTGCACGTACCAGGCAGTTTTCATCAGGGTGATACTGTCTTTTATGGATTATATACATATACCGTCAGCCCACGGTATTTTAATGACAAAGGTATTCTGCAAGGCTTAGATCAATTACTTAGTGTTTCTGTAACCATTCAGGTAGCACCCTTCACGAAGGGTGCCGTTGAGGTTGGATTTACCCGGGGTTTTGTTCAATCACAGGCATTTGCACATCATTTTGGTGACAAAGCTCCTTTTAAGCCTGCCGGTAAGGTACTGCAATTTGATACTGGTACTATTGCCGGTAAAAACGACGCCGGTGATTCTTTTACTTTTCTTGATGAATATAAATGGTCAGGATTTACTGCACGTGAAAAAATATTTTCAGTTTTAAATGAAGTGGCAAATGACAATACTCTTAAATTAGATGTATTTGCTTATGATCTTAATGAGCCTGATGTTATCAATATTCTAATACAGCTTGCCAGGGAAGGTCGCATCCGCATAATACTGGATAATGCATCATTACATCATGACAGTACCGGTACGCTGTCAGAAGATCAATTTGAAAACCTGTTCATGAATAATGCAAAAGGAAATGCAACAATCAAACGAGGAAAATTCGGAAGATTTTCTCATGATAAAATATTTATTGTTTATAAAAATAATGCTCCGGAGAAGGTTCTTTTTGGTTCCACAAATTTTTCAGTCACAGGAATGTATGTAAATTCAAATCATGTAGTTATTTTAAGCGATGAAACGGTAGCACAAACCTATGGGGCCGTTTTTCAGGAATCATGGAATGATAATGTTAAAATGGCATTCAGTCATTCTTCATTTGCATCTAAGGTATTTTCTTTTGGATCGGGTATTTTACCAAAAACAGAAATTACCTTTTCTCCTCACAAACCGGCATTTGCTCTCAGCAATCTTAAAACTATTTCCGACCGTATAAGTGTCGAAAAAAGCAGTGTTTTATTTGCCGTAATGGCTTTGGATCCGGGTACAGGTCCGATTTTACAGGCACTTGAGGAAATTCATACTAACCAAAATATTTTCAGCTATGGCATTTCTGATAGCCCCGGCAATGGTATTTCATTATATAAACCGGGTAACCCCTCAGGCGTGCTTGTCAGCGGTAAACCAGGACAAACAAAATTACCTCCCCCATTCGATCAGGAAGAACCTGTAGCCGGGTTAGGTCATCAAATTCATCACAAATTTGTAATATGCGACTTTAACGGATCAGACCCGGTTACATACTGTGGCTCTTCTAACCTTGCACAAGGAGGGGAGGCAGCTAATGGAGATAATTTAGTAGCAATCTATGATCAGGACATTTCAACAGTATTTGCTATAGAAGCCTTTGCTCTGGTTGATCATTTCAATTTCAGGGATAAATTTGGAGCAAGCAATAACCCTGCTATTCCAGGTAAAGGGGTAAAAACAAAGGCATCCAAAACGACATCAATTAACCCCGGGAAAACCACTCCTGTTTCAGGAGCTAAGCCAATGACCCTGGAACAGGACGACCTTTGGACAAAGAATTACTATGCTGAAAATGATGCTCATTATAAAGAGCGCATATTACTAGCATAAGAATTCCTGATGCCAGATAACAGATACTCGATGCCCGATAAGAGAAGTTAAACGCAGTAGATACCTGGTTAACTTAATCATGTGCAACAATAGCCTTTACACTTACCGAAAGCAATAAACCACTTCTCCGCTTAGAGGGTGAAGTGAGGTACGCCGGGGTAATCCTGTATTTTTTTTTGAAATCCATAATTTACTTTGTTTATTATACAGGGGGGATGTTGGTTGAGGTATCCGTTACATTCGTGGCAGGAGGGGTTTTACCATTACTTTTATTTTCCGTAGTCTTCAATGCGGCATACGTTCCAGCGCTGAGACCGATCAGTATAAGATTGTTCGGCTCAAGCACAGGAATGATCTTATTAATATCCATGCCTGTAATCACAAGGTTCACCGTTACCTTATAAATAAACCAACCGCCGATTACAATGTTAAAAATGACTGTCTGAAGCCGGTGAATGCTAACGCCACTATTGTCGGAAAGAATATCAATTATAAAATTCTTACCCGTCGAATTTTGACTGATAAGATTTGATGGTACGTTATCCTTATCTGACATATCCGTTAATCGTGCTGCTATCGTAGTAGCGGAACTGATGCCGAGTAAAATAAGTGTTGAGCTGTCAAATGTGGGTATATCGCGTCGTTTTAAAAGAATGGTGATGAATGAAGAAAGTACGATCACTGTCCACCAGGTAAGCTGTGTCCGTGCATAGCTGAATGGCTTCTTTTTGTACAGTATACTGTTGTCCCGTAACATGTTGTATTTTTTATCCATGAAAAGCACCAGCAGTGCGAGTAATACAAATACAATCCAGAAAATAATTTGTGCATTCATATTCAGGGTTTTAATTAACGCCTACTCTTCATCGGATTTTCGGCTTCCTCCGTTTTTAGAATGTTATTTTTCTTTACTGCATGGATATACCGTAATTTAAACGATAATCACGGTATGCAAGCTGACTTTGAATCTTGTAATCATTTTTAATCCCAGTATCAAAGTCAAATGTATTGTATGATCAGATAAATAAAAATTCTGTTACATGATTTCCAAACAAATTAGCTGTTAGATTGTTGCAATAATAAGAAAAAAAAATGATAAATTCCTGGAAATTTTGTCACTTTGACTTATTTTTTTTTCAAATCAATATCATATTCAGAATATGATATTATTTTTTGTTAAAAAAAGTTAAAATGGTTGACAATACATACAGTTATTGCATACGTTTGTGAATAAGTCTAAATAAGAAAAAAACAAATACATTTA
This sequence comes from uncultured Bacteroidales bacterium, assembly GCA_903929315.1. Taxonomy (GTDB): domain Bacteria; phylum Bacteroidota; class Bacteroidia; order Bacteroidales; family FEN-979; genus CAIYUC01. The sequence continues at coordinate 16,503 of CAIYUC010000170.1, read as the reverse complement.
AACATCCATTAGTAGTATTTAAAAGACACGGATCCATCCTCCGGTGGAAAGCTTGCAGTTAATTTTTTCCTGATCATGTTAGGGGTTGATTTTGCATTACCTTCATTATTGCAAGATCAGAATGAATGACTAAGTACGATGCGGATTATTGTTTTATGACTGTTAATGTAATCTGCATTTTATTATTGAAAATCGAATGAGAACATCATAATCTGAGGGATATCGGATTAGATCAATATTGGGTCGGAATAATTGTCTTTGTTTTTGGCGGAAGGCGACTCAATCCTATTTCGAACGTAAATTGGGCGTAAAAAAAACACACACATTGAAAACCGACTCAATAAATATGAATTACAGTCAGGCAGAAATTGCAAGGAGAGCAGTTGAACAACATGAAGAAAGGTTAAGGATGAAATTTCCTAATATTAAAACCGTGAGTGATGCCGTTCATGATCTTAATCAGAAGGAATCGCATGTAATTGCCATTTACTTAAAAGACAACAATACTAAGAATATTCCGGAAAAATTGGACGTCAGGATGCCAGATGGTACTATTAAAACACTTTCAACAGAAATGGTAATAAGGGTAGGTACCGCAACCATCCAATTCTCACAACCCGATTCGGAGGTTTCAAATGATATAGATCCGGTTTATCCTGGTTCAATTTGTTGTGCCGTTCGTTCAACAACAGATCCAAAGTTTTTTGGGGTAGTTACTTCTGCTCATATCATAACCCATGGCGTCTATGATGAAAGCTATAATGATATTCAGAATCCCCCCATTCCTACAAATGTATTACTTGATGGAAACAAGGCAGGGACCTGGTTCTATAAGCTTTTATCATACAACCAGGATCTTGCTGTCATTAAACTTGATGATGGTCAGGAACTTTCTGAAAATTACAAGTATTTCTCTAACCAGTATTATACGGTTTCTGGTATTGATGTGAAACCACAACAACCGAATGTAACCATCATTTCAAAGAACAACAGAATCAGGGATGCCTATATCCTTGACTATGGCAAGGGGACAGATGTAATATACGATGGAGTAAAAGTTTATAAAAAGAATATCATCTTCATCGGTTCTACAAACGACAGGCAGAACTCCCATCCGGTTTCCCAAGGCGGTGATTCGGGTAGCTGCGTTTTTAAAAGAGGTACAGATCAATTAATTGGAATGCTTTTAGGCTGTGATGAAAAGTTCACTTTTGTACTTCCTATTGATAAAACCTTACAATCTCAAAATTTAATCACTCTGTAATCATGAAATTAATCACCACTTCAATTGTTGTCTCTATTCTACTGATGGCTTCATCGGTGAATGCCCAGAAGAAGGGAAGTTTTATTATCAACAGGGTTGATAATAAATATTATATCACCAATAAATCTATTATCACCAGCCCTGATAATACAACATCGTATGATACGATTGAAATAAAATTTGATCAGTCATTGGGAAATTTTAACTTCGGGGTTTATTCGGTAAATCTTAAGGATACAGTCTTCGCAAATAAAAAATTTGGCCAAAATGATGGTCAAATTTTACCCGATCTAGATGGATGGTCTAAAATTACCATTTTCAAAAACCATAAAATCAGGGAATGTCCAGAGATCAGAAAGGAAGTACCTGATAATTTTACGGTAAAAGTCAATGACGTAAATTTTGGCCCCTTTATGCTTTCTCCCGGAAAAGGCAGTTTTATTGTAAAAAAAGTTGGTGATAATTATAAGCTTACAGACGCTAATAACCCTAATAACTCTGATAATACGAAACCTTATGATACTATTGAAATTAAGTTTGATGTGTCATTGCGAGATTTTAATGTCGGGGTTTATTCGTCAAATCTCACCGATGCAGTCTTCGAAAATAAAAAATTTGGTAGAAATGGCGAGGATATCCCTTACAGCAATGATGGCGATTATAAAATTACTATTTTCAATAATCATAAAATTTATGGATTGTCCAATATCCGGAAGGAAGTGTCTGATACTTTTATGATAAAAGTCAATGACCTCCCCATTGGCCCATTTTTACTTTCTAAAGGAAAAACGAGTAAGCCCAAAGAAAAGTCAAGTTATAAAACAGGTTTTATCCTGTATGACGCCATTTATCTGACAGCGAATAGAAATAATAAAGCAAAATTTGATACGATAAGGTTAATCTTAAAAAATTATGATATTTATGATACCAATGATCTTAATAATAACCCGTTTTTAGATAAAATGTTTCCTGGATTGTATGACATCGTTTTTTATGGGGTCCAGGGTGAAGATATTTTAGGAAAAGCCAGCCTGCTTTCTAGCTTAGGTGGGTTAGATGTCACAAATTTAGTTGATGGTTTAGCCAAATTTATGGTTGAACGGGGTAAAGAAGAACTAAATACGGCATTTTTCGAAAAGTTTAAAGAAGAAATGGGGAAGAAGGAGTATGCAGATCTTCAAACATTATTTCCGGAAACATATAGCTTATTATTGACAATTAATACAGAAATATACAAATACAACATTTATCTTTCGGCGCTAAGGGAAGCTTTCAAACATGATCTTTCGAACCTATTTATTAAACTTCAGGTTGTATTAAAGAGCGAAAATCACCTACAGTATTTTGATGACCATAAAGAGTTAAAAGCAATTTTGTTAACCTCCCTTTCAATAATTGATGATTTAACTAAGAAAAAACATCCCGGGGAGATTCTTGCCAATCTCCCAATGACGGACATTGAGGCCATCGGGAATAAAGATATTTCAGGTTCACTAAAAACTATCCAATTATTGTCAACCTCTTTAAGATCTAAATCAAAAGACTATTATTGGGTACCAATAGATTCAGTTAAGTTTTTGTTTGATGATCCTATTGCTCTTAAAATTTATTTGGGACTTATTTATGGGACAGCAAAAATTCAAAATATAGATTTTGGTAATAATATCACTCTTACTGGAATTCTTAAAATAATAGCACCCCATTTGGATGAAATTGACACTTACAAGTTATTTGTAGAATCTTTTGTTGAGAGGACCAGTCTTCTGACAGAATACCTTAAAGAAATACAGACAACAGATAGAAAAGATCTGAATTATAATGACTACTACAGATACTTTAATACATTTCTGGATGTTGTTGAAATGGTCGATCAATTTCAACATCTTCCTCATATCAATTTAAAGACCGGTAACTTTTTTGGAACTTATTTATTTATTGCACGGAGGGTAAGTGATGTTTATCTGAATGTAAATCAGACGAATTACGGTTCTGCAATTGCAAATACTGTTTCAATTTTAGACACTCTTTTTGCAACGAACTTCAAAAACCAGATCGCAAATTTGGATGAATTAGAAAAGTCAGCCAAGTCCTTAAAATCAAAAATTAAACCGGGAAAAGATTTCCCGGTACCAGATTATACATATTTTAATAGTTTACTAACAGATAAAGAAATTTCGAAGCAGCTTAAAGACAATATTAATTGGATAGGTGCTCTTAAAAAAACAAACGATACAACAAAATCTTATGACAAAAAAGATTTTAAAACTAAGTTTGATGAAATACAACTTGTTATTGATAATAAAAGATCTCAATTAAAGAATTTTAATCGTACAAAGCAGTTGTTTTTTAAGTATGGCACTTTTATGGCAGGTGTTGCATCTGCAAAAAATTCTGATGAGGTTAAAGCAGTTATTGAAAGTACAGTCCTGCCTGCAGGTAGTTCCATTATAAAAACATACTCAACATTTAATTTTTCAATTAATTCTTATTTAGGAGGCTTTGTAGGACATGAATGGATTCATCAAGCACAGAATGCAATGTTAAGTAATAAATTTATTAACACAGCGGGAGTTGCTGCTCCTATTGGTTTGTCGTTTAGTTTTGGGACAAAATGGAAGGGCATTGGTGCAGTAAGTATTTTTGGTTCTATTATTGATATAGGAGCTGTAGCAAGTTTCAGATTACAAAATGATTCTGCAAATACAGTCCCAACTATAAAATTAGAGAATATTCTTGCTCCCGGAGGGTATTTGGTTTTAAACCGCCTTATTAATACACCATTATCCTTAGGTTTTGGTTATCAATTTGCTCCGCAACTCAGAAAAGTAACGATTGATAAAAATGAAATAACAAAGAATATTTCAAGATTTAATATATTTCTCGCTGTTGATATTCCATTCTTCAATATTTATACAAAACCAAAGAATTAATGCTTTAACATAGAAAGAAAGAAAATCCCAAAAGTATTTGTTATTTTGTAAGCAAACAATAAAACCAAGGAGGAAGGCAATGATTAATTCAATAATCGACATCTCCCATCACAATACCATCAAAGGTTTACGGATGCAACTCATCCAGGGAATCCTTCAATATAAAAACTTTAAAAGTTTTGTTAAATGAAAAGAATTGCGATTTTTTGTGATGGCACATGGAACACTCCGGATAAAGAAGAGAATGGGAAACACTGCCCGACAAATGTAGTTAAAATGGCGAATGCGCTTAGTCCTGTCTCCATTGACGGAATGACGCAATTACTTTATTATGAAACAGGAATTGGCAGTGAAGGCAATTTGACCCAACGGGTTTTTGATGGTGCAACCGGAACCGGCATTTCGGACCACATACTCCAGGCATACCGCTTTATCATTAATAATTACGAACCAGGAGATGAGTTGTTCTTATTTGGTTTCAGCCGTGGTGCATTTACTGTACGTAGCCTATCCGGTTTGATCCGGAATTCAGGAATTTTAAAAATTGAAAATTTGGATCATGTATCAAGGGCATATAGTATATACCGTTCACGGCTGCCTCAATATCAGCCAAGGGAAGTTGAAGCTACGCTATTCAGAAAGACATTTGCAGTTGAAGAAACCACAAGAATTAAATTTATAGGAGTATGGGACACTGTTGGTGCATTGGGGAATCCTCTTTTTCTGAATGGAATTCTCAGTAAACAAAACCAATTTCACGATACTGATTTATCGACAAGAGTCAGCAATGCATTTCATGCCCTCGCTATTGATGAGAAAAGGAAAAATTTTGAAGCTACATTGTGGCATCAGCAACTAAATTCAAAAGACCAGGTTTTGGAACAGGTGTGGTTTCCCGGTGTCCATTCTGATGTGGGTGGCGGCTATCCCGAAACCGAAGCAGGATTGTCGGATATTTCATTAACATGGATGCTGGGAAAAGCACAAAGTTGTAATCTGAATTTTGATACTATTGTGATGAACCCCAACCCCATGGCAATTATGCATGAATCATACAAGGGACTTTATAAGCTACAACATAAGCTGTTTCGCCCGATAGGGCAGGTAGATCCAAAAAAAGGGAATACGAATGAGTTTATACATCCATCAGTAGTGGAGAGGTATAAAAATGACAAAGAATACCGGCCACAAAATTTGGTTGATTATTTTAATCGGCATCCTTAGTAATACAAAATTTTATCAGCATTTAGTTAACCTTTAATCTTATGGAAAACGATTCTCACAACCCAAATTTATCCTTCGAAAAATACAAATACAAGGTTGATCTCATCAAATGGCTCATTGGTAGTGTGGCTTTGGTTATTATGACCACAATAATCAATTGGGGCTTCAATGACCGTGAAGAAGGGCTTAATGAAATACAACAATATGATAAATATGCAACAGAGCTGATAGTCCTTAACAATAACCCTGTCAACAAACGTATGCTGGCACAATTTTTTTCCACGGTAACACCTTCCGAGAAATTAAGAAAAGGTTAGGAATTGTATTACAATGCAGTAGACCTCGAATACAAAGAATTACTTCAGAAAGACACCCTGGCCCTTGCAAAATTAAAGATCCTCAGGGATAAAGACTCTTCTTTGTTAAGTAACTCCCAGAAGAAGGAGAAAGAACAACTTGAAAACCAGGTACAGGAAACGCAACGGTTATTGAACCAACCAATTGTTTTGCCGAATAGTTCTGTTATTCCTATTGTTTATATCCAGTTTGGCAGCGAGGTGCAAAGGAATGCAGCCAACAAATTAATAACAAAAATTAATGACATCGGCTACAAAGCGCCCGGTGTCGAACTTGTAGGAAGTGCGAGGAAACTGACAACAAACGAAATCAGGTACTTCAGGGAATCCGATGAAAACTTTGCGAAAATTCTCCAAAATATGCTTAAAGATCAGAATATCGAAACCCTACTCAAACCTATTTTTGGATATAGCAACAAAACGAAAGAAGGCACCATCGAATTGTGGCTGAAATAGAATAATACTCAAAGAGATTATCATTAGTGGTATTGAAAATCAGTGCCAGGATTTGCTGTAAGTCAGGAGTAATAACTATTAAAAAATCAAATATTTAAAACAAGGAGGATTAACAATGATAAACACAATAATCGACATCTCCCATTACAATACCATCCAAAGCTTCACGAATGCAAGCCAGGCAGGTATTCTTGGGGTCATTCATAAAGCAACACAGGCATTCGGGTACTTTGATCCGACATTCAACCAGAACCGGGAGAAAGTAGTAGCTGCCGGTTTGTTATTCGGGGCATATCATTTTGGCGTTGCCGGAGACGCCGTCGCTCAGGCCGATTTCTTTTTGTCAAAAGTCGGAAAAGATACTCTCCTTGTGCTTGATTTTGAAGGAAATCCTCAGGGACATGATATGAGTCTTGTCGAAGCAGAACAATTTGTTCATTATATCAACCAAGTGACCGGCAGATATCCTGGACTCTATTCAGGTCATGCCATTAAAGAGGCCTTGTCAAACGCAGGAATCACCCAACCTGACCATACTGAATTATCCAATTGCTAGCTGTGGATGGCTCAATATATTACAGGACAACCGTTGATACCCAAAATCTGGCCAGGCTGGACTTTGTGGCAATACACCGACGGCGCAAAAGGAGATCCTCCCTATGATGTCAACGGGATTGGCCTTTGCGACAGAGACTATTTCAACGGAACGGAACAGGATTTAAAAGATTTTTGGGCCAGAAACAGCGGATAACTTTACCAGGGCGGACGGGCGGACAAGCAGATAAAAACGATTACATAGTACGGAAAACAGATGCCGGATATCCTCTTTTCACTCTTCACCGTTCCACCGTTATCGATATTCGGTTATTTGTTCGTATTTTTACAATTCCATTGTTCACTCCTGGAGGTTTTGAGAAGGACTGGCGTTGGTGTCATGCATTGGTGGATGTGTTAAATTATTAACCTAAAACTTTAGTTGACAAAAAATAAACGGAGTAAGCCGAAAATCCAAACAAAGAGTAGGCAAGAATAAATTAAAATTTTTAAAAGATGAAAAGAGATCCAAACATGAAAATCTGCTATGACCGTATCATCCCGGTTGAAAAAAATTCAGCGGAAGCAGCATTGCATAAAATGCGCGAAGATGTGGTCTTAAAGCTAACCGGAGCAAAGACGCTTCGGGAAGCATTCCACGATATAGATCCAAATGGCGTGATACCCGCTCCACACCTGGCGTTAATCACTTCAAAGACATGGCCTGTTGGTTCTGTACTGAAGTGCCGGTTTCTTGACGGATCACCGATACAGCAATCCAAAGTGATTCATAATGCTAAAATCTGGGAACAATATGCAAACATTCATATTGCTTTTGTAACAACAAAAGATGAACAGGTACGGATTTCATTTAAAGCAGATCCTGGTTCCTGGTCTGCGGTTGGTAAAGATGCTCTCAATATTGCTCTTTGTCCGAAAAATCAACCTACCATGAACTTCGGATGGCTCGAAGACAATACAGATGATAAAGAATATGAACGGGTGGTTGTGCATGAATTCGGTCATGCGCTGGGCTGCATACATGAACATCAGCAACCCAACGAGCATCTTCAATGGAATAAAGCAGCAGTTTATGCTCAGTTTTCAGGCCCCCCAAACAACTGGACTAAAGCTGAGATTGACTATAATATTCTTGAGAAATATTCTCTGAAAGGCATCAGTGCAACTATTTTCGACAGGCATTCTATTATGCTTTACCAGTTTCCGGCAGCATTGTTTTTGAATCATATAGGCACTCCTAATAATTATCAGGTTTCGGCAAAAGATAAAGCATTTATAGCGAAAATGTATCCCAAATCTTAAGAATTGCATCAATCGCGAGAATGACTGAAACATCTTTGGAGTTTTACTATTAACAGGCAGAAATTGGGTTACCAATAGGAACGTTATCGTTCTGTAGTTTGTCATTTGAAATTAACCTGACGAATTCATCCCCTTCGGAGGTGGCTAAAAAGTCAATCCCGGTAAAAGTCTTTATCATTCCGGCACAGAAAGATAAAATTCAGCCTTTTCTTGAAGGAATTGTTGTATTTACTTGTATATGTATTAGTTTTGTATTTCTTTTGTAATCAGTAAACACATCTTTAATAATGATAGATAGTATGAGAAAAATTGCTTTTATCGTATGCATTTTATTTGCCTATTCGGGGTATTGCCAAATGGCAATGGTTACGGATACAAATAAACATCAGAAGAAGAAACCGAAACCCCCCGCATCTGTTATTACCCCGGTTGCACCTTCCGAATACGTCAGATGCTGCAACTGGCTTGCTTTGGTTCGGATATCTAAAAGCTGGGGGTATGTGGATACATCAGGCTCATATATAATTAATCTTCAGTTCGATGAGGCGGAATCATTTTCCGATGGATATGCCAGGGTAAAGAAAATGGGTCAATGGGGCTATATTGATACTAAAGGAAAGTATACCATTAATCCCCAATTCGACAAAGCGGAAGATTTTAGCGAAAAACTGGCCAGGGTTGTAAAATTCAGGAAATGGGGATACATTGACAAAACCGGAACTTTTATTATCAATCCCCAGTTCGATGAGGCGGAAGATTTCTCTGACGGCCTCGCAAGAGTGAAAAAAGGAGTATCCTGGGGTGTTATTGATACAAAGGGACAGTACGTAATTAACCCACAGTTCTCGCACTTAGGCGGGTTTTCAGATGGTCTTGCCTATGCTCGTTATGGAAAATCATGGGGATTTATTGATAAAACAGGGAAATGGGCCATTACACCGCAATTTGCTGATGTCGAGGAATTCGATGATGGATTGGCTCGCGTACGGAAAGGTACCCAATGGGGGTTTATTAATAAAACGGGGGCCTTCGTCATAAATCCTCAATTTGACGAAGTCGGTAACTTCTTCAATGGATTAGCAAGGGCAAAGAAGATGAGACAATGGGGCTATATTGATAAAAAAGGCTCGTGGCTCATTAATCCGCAATTCGATGAAGCAGGTAATTTTTCCGAAGGTCTAGCAAAAATCAGAAAAGGAAAGAGCTGGGGATACATCGAAACATCCGGAACTTACTCAATCAACCCTCAATTTGATGAGGCCATGGATTTCTCTTATGGAAAAGCAACGGTAAAGAAAGGGACACAATGGGGCGTTATCGATATTAAGGGAAGGTACCTGATCAATCCACAGTTTAGCACTATTAAAGATTTTAACCATGGTTTTGCCGCTGTCAGAAAAGGACCGAAATGGGGATATATAAACAGAACATGTAGGATTGTCATAAACTACCAGTATGACAGCGCAGAAGAATTCTCCAAATAACCTTATTCTTTTATTCGGATATCCGCTTAAGAGTACCTTTAAGATAATTCAGAAAGCAGAATTCAGAATTCAAAATGCAGGAATCCTGGTATATTTCACTTTGTTACTTTTTTTTAGCTTTGATCTTCCAAAAACCAAGCAACATGAAAAAAATGTTATTTTGTGCAGGCATCATCGTATGCCTTATTGCCTGTTCATCCGAAAAGATCCAATTCGGACAGTTACAAGACCGGAATGGCCTGTTCTACCTTGTAAACAAGACAACACCCTTCAGCGGGGATGTCGTATCCTACACTAACGGAAAAGTAGAATTTGAAGGAAAAATTGAAAAAGGGCTACGCACCGGATTGTGGGTGTATTATTATCCGACAGGACAAAAGAAAAGTGAAGGGAAATTCCTTGAAGGATTGAAAGATGGAACATGGACTACATGGAAAGATAATGGCCAGCAGGACGTCGTTGAAGCATATAAAGTTGGGAAGCGGCTAAACAGCGATGGTACGGTCACAGAACCGGTTAAAATAGATTCCGCTGCCATTAAAGCCGCTGAAGCAGCGAAACAGGAGAAAATCAGGAAACCGGAACCCGTTGTCTATGAGAGGCTGCATGGCGGTCCGACCAAGTACCTGGATGGTATTCCTTATACAGGCCCGGTGGTTAAATACAACAGGGACGGCTGGAAAGAGTTTGACGGATATTTCCGGGTGGGAAAGAAGGATGGAAAGTGGACCTACTATGATAGATTCGGGAGAGTAAAAGACGTTAAGTATTTCTAACCATTTCCCGTTTCAGTCGCTTTCCGAAAGCATAAATAAGCCCGATGGTCATGATAATGGCTCCTGCCCAGAGAATATTGATATAGGGATTCATGATCGCTTTTATTACGATATAATCAGGAAAAGCGCTGACAAACGAAATATAGGTATAATAATCCCTCGTAAGGAAATGCCGCGTATCGGGATTGTAAACATCGCCCATTCGCTCATTGTGGTTTACTGAAGGATATAAAGTAAATTCCTTTTTGAATTTTCCTTTTTCCCGTTGAAGGAAATCTACCCGGTATTCGGAAAGGTTTCCTTTTATCGTCTTGTTCGTATAAACCACAAAAAAACCGTTCATATATAACGTATCATTCCTTGTCATCAGCAGGTTTTCCTCATTTGTTTTCAGGTCTCCCAAGTCAAACCGCGAAGTGTTGGAAGAAATGATCTGTGAATTTGAAAATGTAAGAAGGGTTCCCATCAGAAAAATTCCGAATCCGGTATGTGTCAGAATGGCTCCGATATTCCTGGGCCTGGCAGTTTGAAAGAGCAGGTTAACAATGGACGAGATCAGCGAAAACAAGATGAAAAACAGAAACAGGACAAAATTGAACCGCGACACCAACCCCGAGGTTACGAAGGGAATCACTGCTGTCACAGAGAAAATAAATGGGATCACCATCTTTTTATAGAATTCACCGGGATTGTTACTGTTATAGTTCAGGAACTGGGTAAATGCGATAAATCCTGCGACGAGTAAAGCATAGGGTGTTTGCCATTGATTGTAAAAGCCGGTTCTGTCGGATGGAGGCGCGATATCAGTATGGAAAAGAGCGTTGAAAACAGGGATCGATGTAGTAAAAACGACCTGGAAGGCAGATAAGACAATAATGATCGAGCCCATGAACATCCAGAATTCCCTTGAAAGCAAGTTCTCTTTTTTCTTCTCGTGAAATTTTCCTGCATGATAAATGATCATCACTATCATCAGTATGAAGAAAGCGATCAGGAAAACCAGTAATTGTGCGGTCATCCCGTTATCCCCGAAAGAATGTGCGGAGGTGTCTGCCAGAACGCCGCTCCGGGTCAGGAAACTCGCATATAACACCAGGACATAGGAAAGGCAGATGAATATGAAAGCAGTCAGCAATGCATATTGCTGTTTTCGCGCAATGATAAGAAAATGGAAGCTTGCTATGAGTGTCATCCAGGGCACAAGAGAAGAATTCTCCACCGGGTCCCATGACCAGAAACCACCAAATGTCAGGGACACATAAGCCCAGGCGCCACCCAGCAGAATGCCCGCACCCAATACCATGACCGATAAAAGGGTCCAGGGTAAAGCAATACGGATCCAGGAAAAATATTCTTTCCTGAAAAGAGCCGCGATAGCGTATGCGAAAGGCACCAGGGCCAAGGCATACCCGAGAAAGAGGATGGGAGGATGAATGGTCATCCAGATATTCTCAAGGAGCGGATTTAATCCATTGCCGTCGGTAAGAGATTTTAAATAGTCAGGCTGTCCGAAAATGGTTCCCTGGATACTGCTCATCGTATCACGCAATAAAATGAAAGGGCTTCCCCCGATCTTGAAAGACCCGACATGGATCCCAAGCATCATCGAAGTAACGAACACCTGTGACAGGGAAACTACGGTCATGACGTGATTTTCCCAATCTTTCGCGATAAAAACAAGGATCACCCCCAGTATTGCCTGGCAAATAGCCCATACAAGGAAACTTCCTTCCTGTCCGGCCCAGAAACAGGAGATGATATACCTGACAGGTAAAGATGTGGAAGAGTATTCCCATACATAGCTGTATTCGAAATAATGGCGGAAGATCAGGTAATAAAAAACTGCAGCCACAGAAACCAGGGAAAATGCGTGCAAAATGAATAATCCTTTTGCAGTTTTTTGGATGGGAATTCCGGGTACTTTTTTCTTTACCGCATTCAGATAATAGAAAACAGTTGAGAGGATGGCCGTGATGAAACCTGTCCAGATGAAACCTTTACCTATCAGGCCGGGGAGGATATGTTCACCAATGTACTGGATCGTCATATATAACATTATATATTTGTGCAAAATTACTCTTTTCGTCTTTAAAATTAAAATTCTGTTTATATTCGCACAAAAACTGCAACGTGATAAAAATCGGACTTATAGGCGGATCAGGTCTTGAAAAACTCAGCATATTCAAAAACCATGAAGAGGTTAACAAACAGACTCCATATGGAAATCCAAGTTCAACTTTTTATAAAGGGGAAACCGGGCAATGTGAAGTTTATATTTTATCCCGGCATGGAAGGGATCATGCGATCCCTCCTACCCTGGTAAACAACAGAGCCAATATCCATGCCCTGAAACAATTTGGATGTCAATATATCCTTGCAACAACGGCATGCGGCAGCCTCAGGGAAGAAATAAGGCGCGGGGATATTGTGATTCCCGATCAGTTTATCGATTTTACGGTTCACCGGAAAAATACGTTTTATGAAGTTTTTGAACCCGGACAATTGGGACATGTTGCAATGCCTGACCCGTTTTCTCAATATCTTCGAAAACTCCTCATCGATACAGCAAGTGAGCTGGGTCTCTCATTCCATTCAAAAGGGACTGTAGTTACTATAGAAGGACCCCGTTTTTCCACCAGGGCGGAATCGAATATGTTCAGGATACTGGGCGCAGATGTAATCAATATGAGCATCGCCCCGGAAGCTGCACTCGCAAATGAAGCTGGAATTCCTTATGCGCCGATCGCTTTATCCACCGATTATGATTCCTGGCGACACGACGAAAAACCGGTGACATGGGAAGAAGTGCTGAAAGTGTTTGAAGAAAACGTAATACATGTCACCAACCTCCTCATTAAAGTCCTGCCAAAAATCCGGGAATAATTCACCTCACCCCCTGCCCCCTCTCCTTCAGGAGAGGGGAATTAGTTGTTCACAATCCTTTTTCCCATTGGCTTAAATCGTAATTTTGGAAAGTTTAATTTCATTGCGTGAAAGATATCCTGAAAGAACTGAATGAAGAACAACGGAAGCCTGTCATTCAAACTGAAGGTCCGGTGATGGTTATTGCAGGTGCAGGATCAGGCAAGACCCGCGTTCTCACGTATCGTGTGGCATATCTGCTGGAACTTGGCATCGATGCTTTCAATGTCCTTGCCCTGACTTTTACAAACAAAGCTGCACGGGAAATGAAAGACCGGATCATCCATCTCGTGGGAGGAACAGAAGCCCATAATGTCTGGATGGGAACATTTCATTCCGTTTTTGCCAAAGTTCTCAGAATCGAAGGACACCGTTTGGGTTACCCTCCTAACTATACCATTTACGACACGGATGATTCCAAAAGAGTGATCAAGGCTGTGCTGAAAGAGAACAATCTTGATGATAAGGTTTATATCCCGTCATATCTCCTGTACCGCATCTCTGCGGCAAAAACAAGCCTGATTTCTGCTGTCGAATACAATGAGAACCTGGAAATACAGGAATATGATTCTTCTTCCGGAAAACCCCTGACAGGCCAGATCTACCTGCAATACCAGTCAAAGCTTGTCCGTGCTTCGGCGATGGACTTTGACGACCTTCTGTTCAACATGAATGTTCTTCTGCGGGACTATCCGGATGTCCTTTATAAGTATCAGCAGAAATTCCGGTATATCCTTGTTGATGAGTACCAGGATACCAATTACGCGCAGGCTCTTATTGTAAAAAAGCTTGCAGCAAATAATGAGAATATTTGCGTTGTCGGTGATGACGCTCAAAGTATCTATGCCTTCAGGGGCGCCAATATTCAGAATATATTAAATTTTAAAAATGATTATCCGGATCTGAAGATCTTTAAACTTGAGCAAAACTATAGGTCTACTAAAACGATTGTTTCGGTAGCGAACAGTGTCATTGTTAATAATAAGCAGCAGATATTCAAAGAGATCTGGACAGAAAACGAAGATGGTGCAAAGATTGCGCTCATCCGGGCTACTACGGATACGGAAGAAGGGAATCTTATTGCACAATCGATCTTTGAGCATAAAATGAATAACCAACTTCCGAATTCCTCCTTTGCCATTCTTTACCGGACGAATGCACAGTCCCGTTCACATGAAGAGGGTCTGAGAAGACTCAATATTCCCTGCCGAATCTATGGAGGTTTGTCCTTTTATCAGCGAAAGGAAATTAAAGATGTGCTGGCTTATTACCGGCTGGTGATCAATCAGAAAGATGATGAAGCTTTGCTGCGCATCATCAATTTTCCCGCCAGGGGCCTTGGAAAAACAACAGTCGAAAAACTGATCGTGGCGGCAGATCAGTATAAAAAAAGTATTTTCGAGGTCATTGATAATCCTTCACAATTTCCTGTGCAGTTGTCTGATAGCACCTATGGTAAGCTGACGGTTTTTATTACCATGATCAAAAGCTTTACAGCTCAGCTTAAAACAAAAAACGCCTTCGATCTGGCAAAGCATATTACCACATCCACGGGTCTTATCAAAGAATTGCATGAAGATAAAACCCCGGAAGGTGTCAGCCGGTTCGAGAATATCGAAGAATTATTAAATGCCATCAAAGAGTTTACCGAAAAACCATTGACAGCCGAACTATCTAATGAACTTGCATTGATTGAAGAAAACAATGAAAACGAAAACCGGAAGCAGGAAGACGCAGCAGAACAACAAAAGACGCTCGGCATGTTCATGCAGGATGTGGCCCTGTTGACAGATCTGGATTATGACGATGGTGAAACCCAGGACAGGGTTACGCTGATGACCATTCATGCCGCTAAAGGGCTTGAATTCCCATATGTTTTCGTTGTCGGTCTCGAAGAGAATCTTTTTCCTTCCATACAATCTGTCGGGTCAAGGGCGGATCTTGAAGAAGAACGCCGTTTGTTTTATGTTGCCATCACCCGTGCCCAGAAAAAGCTGACGATCAGTTATGCCGAGAACCGTTACCGCTGGGGTGATCTGACAATTTGCGAGCCCAGCCGTTTCATCAATGAAGTACCGGAAAAATTTATTGATTTTCCAAGAAGAATATCCATCCATGATAAGGGATTCCAGTCTCCGGATAATTTTTCCAATACCCTGACAGGATTCAATCCCGGCGTCTCCAAGCCCGTAAACCTTAAGAACTTTAAAAAACTTTCGTCCATACCCGGTAATGGGAATAATGCACCTTCGGAAACAGAGGATATTCAGCCCGGGATGGAGGTCGAGCACGATCGGTTTGGCAAAGGCAAAGTGATCAGCCTGGAAGGGAATGGCCCGAATAAAAAAGCAACTGTGTTCTTTCCCGGGATCGGACAAAAACAACTCCTCCTGAGATTTGCGAGGCTAAAACTCCTGTAGGCTGCAGGCTTCAGGCCTCAGGCTATAGTCTTCAATCTCCAGGATTCATTATATCATTACTTCATTACTGCATTACTACATTCCTTCAACCCTTCATTCCTTGCTAATGATGCCTGATTTTACGGTATAAACTTACATATACTAAGCTGACATAACAAACGGAATTTCATTTCTCACTGTACCAAACAACCTTCTATAGAATTATACTGCATCTTTATGAAAATGCGAAGCATTTTTCTTTTAGATGCAGTAATGCCGAGAGGAACAGATTACCAGATTTCGCAAACTTGTTCCGACTCGGTATAAACTTGATGATGCAATTACACAAATGCAGAAACTTGAATTTGATATTATTTTTCTCGATTTATGGTTGAGAAAAGCTGATCCTTTTGAAAATGTCAAAAAGTTAAAAGAAAATTTTAAGGAGAGCCAATCATAATTATTACAATGGAAAGTTTACATGAATGGAAAATCAGAATGTATAAAGCATGGGTATCTGCGTTTATTCTCAAAACAGAGCTTCCTTGTGAAATTAAATCAATAGTTACAGAAGCTGCAAAAGGTGAAAAAATGGCACAGGGTTGGGGGCACCTGATCACCGACAGGCGGCATCTGGTACTGAAGTCTCCACATCCATCTCCCTTATCAGCGGATAAGGGATTCTTCGGTACAAATCAATTCAACGTCGCCCTGGATTTTATCCAGGATAATTTCTTTGATCTTCGTCCATATGTTGATAATTTGTCAACAAGTTCTCAGTTTAGAATGGATCTATTAGCATTTTGCAAAAGAAAGAATCTTAAATTTGATGAGT
>CAIYUC010000169.1 GCA_903929315.1 uncultured Bacteroidales bacterium | reverse complement strand
TTACGAAACGATAATTTGAAAAGACATTCAAAAAATGAAAGAAGTAGTATATAACAAAAAAGGTTCAACCGAAAACTGATCTATTGTGATGTTGACAAGCCTATACCAAACGACAACGAAGTGTTGATAAAAATATATGCAGTCTCGGTAAATGCAGCAGATTACCGTTCTATGAAAATGGGGCTTATACCGAAGAGAAGAATTTTTGGAGCCGATATATCTGGCAGGGTAGAATCAGTTGGCAAAAATATCCGACAATTCAAGAATGGAGATGAAGTAATGGGAGACCTTGCCAAGTTTGGATTTGGAGGTTTTGCCGAATATGTTACAGCTCCTGAAAAAGCCTTGATAATTAAACCTGTAAAGATTTCGTTTGAAGAAGGAGCTGCACTGCCTATGGCGGCATTAACAGCTCTACAGGCATTGCGTGATAAAGGCAACATTCAAAAAGGACAAAAAGTTTTAATTGTTGGTAGTGCTGGCGGTGTTGGAACATTTGCGGTTCAACTTGCCAAATATTTCGACACAGAAGTAACTGGAGTATGTGGTTCAAACAATACTCTTCAAACGAGTTCTCTTGGTGCTGATTGCGTAATTGATTACACAAAAGAGGATTTTACAAAAAGCAACATGCGTTATAACCTCATTGTAGCTATTAATGGAAATTATCCAATTTTAGCCTATAAAAAAACCTTGACTCCAGATGGCATATATGTAATGGTTGGGGGTTCCTTATCACAAATTTTCAAATCACTTTTATTTGGATGGCTGCTGTCATTTGGCTCGAAGAAGATGAGAACTGTATCTGCCAAAGCAAATAACAAGGATTTGGAATTTCTTGCAAAACTTATAGAGGATGGCAAGATCAAGCCAGTTATTGACAGGCGATATACGCTTGATAAGACCGCTGATGCCATGAAATATTTATCTGAAGGACATGCACGTGGGAAAGTTATTATAAACATTGAGTGATAAAAACACCATGAACGCCCAAAATCGTACATGAGTAATGGCGGGGATTATGGCGTTTTCAAGCGTTCAGCATCGCACCAAGTACAATGTAACATGATAGGTAAGTGCCCTTTGGTCTGCCATTACTCATACACGCAAACTGTTCACAGAGAGAGAGGAATTGATTGATTTTATATATGATGATCGGTATAATCAAATCCTAAAGTCGCTCAAACTTCGAGCAAGGTTGGGGAATCTATAAGGGTAGGATTGTATTTTATGAGATTGGCAGTGGAAAATGAACCAATCCACTGTTGCTGGAAGCCCAAAACCTCATTAATTCATCCAGAACCGCAAAGCAATCAGCCTGCGGGAGAAATTGTGAACCCATACGATGGGAACTTTTTGGAAGGCGGCAAACTCTGGCATTGGCGGGTTTTTTAATGCCAGCATAAACAGGATGCCCAACGTGGATAGTTTCTTTTTCATAGCCTTCTAATGACGCCACAAAATTACGAAAATTAATCGTCAACCCCACGTGATTCATTATTTTGTAACAGCTTTCCAGCAACCAGTGCCTTCAAAACAGAATTGATAAGAATTTTGTAATAAAGTTCGTGGTTACAAATTCATCTTCGTCTGTCAACCCAAGCTGCAATACTAATGCATAAGTGCGCTGACAATCTTGGAAAAGTTGTTTTTATATGGTTCTTGTGGGCAGGACTACTCTTTGGGGCTTTTATATAAATTCAGGGCAACAAGAATTATGAAAATGATAAATAGAAGTGTCCCAACTGCCTGTATTATATTCGAGAACGGATAATGCTGAATTTTGAAAACAATACCAACATACAATATAAATCCTGAAATTGTCCCGAATAAATAGATGTTTTTGTTTTGAAGATTTCCCTTAAAAAGAAAAATTGCAATGAGTGGTAATGCAATAATACAATTGATCACGGTTCCAAGTACCAGAAGATAATCGGCTCCACTCCAATGATGGAGTTTGAAAAATAATGACAATATGAGAATAATTACTCCAATTGCCCCAGTAACAATAGCTGCTTTTTTCATAATTTTAATTTATTAGACTTTTCTACTCATTTGGTTTTTAATGCCACACCGTTTATTTGAGTGGGTTCTGGGCTCCACTGCTATTTATGAAATAAAAGTTCATTAGGACGTTTAAGAATGTAAAGTTCGGGTGAAACAGAGAGTGTAAATGTAACAAATAAAACCCTGATTGCACGTTTTATAGTGCAAATGGATAGGTTAAATTCGTATAAAACTTCGTTTGGTTCCGCCATTGTCACCATTCCGCTGTCCAAGATTTAATGCCGAAATATTTTGGGCGGATGGGGGTGCCGAAAAGGGCGTTTGATTGGCTGACGAGAAGGTAAAGTCCGTCAATGAGTGTTCCCAAGGGTAATTGCATTCTTGGCTTCCAAAACAACAATTTATGCAATAGCATTGAATAGATGTATTGCTAAAAAGACCGAATGGCACGCACGTATAATGTGTTGTTTTTAGCACTGTTGCCTTGGACGCCATTGCTGAAATCCTGCACATACGCATTAAACGCACTATACTCACTGGAACTCCAATAGGTATTGTAAGGATTGCCGCCAATGACATTTTTTTGCTGGTACATCAAGTTAAGCTCACCTAACGATGGCAAATACCAGTCGCTGTATCCGTTCAGCACGATCTGGTCACATATGCGGGCTGCTATGCCTGCCTGATTGCATCCGTTTACAATAATTGTGGTATTGGCTTGCCCCGTGCCAACGGCTATGGATGTGCCACCAATAAAGGTCATCCAACATCCCCATTGCGCTCCTGTACTCTGGTCGCTCGAAGCTGCTATTAACCCGTGCTGATTGGAAACATCGATATAGAAGATTATCCCACCGCCATAGCTTTGACCAATGTAGAATTGTAGCGTCGTAAAACTCACCTGATTTCCATAGGAAGTTCCTGCGCTGTTTGTTGCATACGCTCTCACATAATACAAGGTGCTTACTGCCAAACCTGTGAGATTGCTTACGAAACTTCCAGTGCCGCTTCCATCTGTTGTAAAACTATTTGCAGTTGTCGGATTAGGAGATATGCACCAGCATACACCCCTTGCCGTTACAGGGGAACCACCGTCGGATGTTACGTTTCCCCCGCTGTTAGCTGAATTTCCTGTTATGTTTGACATTGCTGTCGTGCTGACAATGGGTATTTGAACCCCACCCCAAGTGGGTACGCCATTGTTAAAGGTCAGTACTTGCCCATTTGAACCCGCAGGAATGCTCACCCATTGCGTGCCGTTCCAGTAAAGCATATCACCAGCATTTGTACCTTGCGGGGCTACGACGGGAATCCATTTTGTTCCATTCCAGAAATAATAACCGACAACTACATTGTTTGGCGGTGTGCCAGCAGTAGAGGTATTATATACAAGCAAACCAGCGGCAGGTGATGTAACTGGGTCAGCAGAATTGATTGCCGTCAGGGCAACTCGCGGTGGCAAGAACCCCTTTGTAATTGATTTCACATCCAGCATAGCTGAATTGTCGGGAGCGCTGTTATCGGTGTTAATGCTAACTTGTGCGGAAAGTCGTACTGCAATAAATAACTGGGTTGTTGCAAAAACGGCAATAAGGAGTTGCTTTTTCATAGCGGAATATATTAAGACCCTAAAGATACGATTTTTATTGTGAAAAAGCAAACAATTGCAGAATAAGCCCCATTTAAGCTCACATAACGACTTTTCTGGAAAGATTGAAGGCAATCATTGCTAAAAGCTGAAATGTTGACTGTAGGTCATTATATAAAGGAATATGAATATATCTTTGAACTGGTTATTCAATAGTGACCCAAATCCGCTCTTACCAGAAATGGAAATGCCCCCAGTGAATCGAAGGGGGCATTTCATCTTATTTAACCACCACCGTGGTTTTGGCGTTACGCAGAGTGCCGCCTTTTGCTCCACCGCATCAAGCGGGGATGTCGACATTAAAAGACTATTTAATCAACAGGTCAAATATAGCGAAAAATTCTGCAATTGCGAAAGATTTAACGATTGTTATGAACAGCGGGGTGTGAAAGGATAAACTGAAAGCCCAGAACCAAAATTAATGGAACGTGGCTGCCTACGATTACGGACTTGCTCACTCCTTCACCGCATCGTAATACTGATTTACAACCTCTTTTGCCTTCTCATAGTCATCTCTGGATACCATAATTCGGTTCATCGGAAAGTAGCCCTTTGAATCCCACAGAGCCATTGTCCCGCGCCCGCCATAATATATATGCTTTTATTTCCGCATTCTCCAATAAGCTCTGTACAAGGGCGACTTCCCAAGCTGTGCCTGAAAAGACTTCGACAGGATAATTCTCGTTTTTATCTGTTGGGTCGTTCATCGAATGATGCCAGTTGTGATTGGTTATCATCAACAAATTTATGAAAGATGGACGATTTGCAAAATGGAAATGCCCCCAGTGAATCATTGAGGGCATTTCCACACCTTTAAATTAACCATTGAGGTCAGGCGGAACTTTCAGGTGCCGTCTTTTTTCCCACCGCGTCAAGTGGGGATGTCAACACTAAAATTATATTTAATGCAACAGGTCAAGTATTACGAAAAAAGTTAAAAAATGTTTCGACTTACTGATTTTTTTTGTTTGGCACGCACTTACATTATCGGTTTTCTCCTGTACTCATAATCCGCCATCATAATAGCCACAACAAGGGCAAAAAGAAGCCCTGTGGCAGGGGATGGCATATCAGGCAGGGGCAACAATGGCAAAAATCGGAAAGATGATTGTGGGGCTAAAATATGCAATAATATGGATGTGTCAGACAGGGGCGGAAATGCGGTTACTTCAACTCTTCGAACATCTTTTTCAGGGTTTCTTTCTTCTTATCCGAGTATGAATATCCAGATTTTTCCAATTCTGCAATACCATCCATTCCCTTGGCTAACCTTGGTTCCAGTTGCTTTGCTTTATCCAGATAAAGTTTGGCGTTTGTTTTATCGCCTTTGTTGTAGTAGGCGATGGCTAATCCAAGGGTGGCATCGATGTTTTTGTTGTCGATTTCAAGGCACTTGTTAAAATTTGAAACGGCATTTTCATTGTCGCCTTTTTCCATATAGTAATATGCAAGGTTATCGTATAATCCTGCATCTTTGGGGTCTTGTTCTATTCCTTTTTTTGTTATGTCAATGGCGGCATCAAAATTTTTCTGTTCAAAGTAGAGAACACTTAAATTTAAGTATGGGTCTATATATTTCGGGTCAATCTCAATGGCATTGGAATAATCGGCAATTGATTTATCTATCTGACCAATAGTACCGTAAGCGATGCCACGGTTGTAATACGCTTCTTTAGATTTCGGGTTTATGTCTAACATTTTAGAGAAATCAGCGATTGCCTTATCCCATAGTCCAAGATTATAATAAGAAACCCCTTGATCAAGATAAACTTTGAGTTGGTTCGGAGTAATTTCAATCACCTTAGAGAAATCAGCTATTGCATTGTCCCACTGTCCAAGTTTAAAATAGGCAAAGCCGCGGTATGAATAGCACAAGACTTGTTTCGGATTAATTTCAATCACCTTCGTGAAATAAGGTATTGCCATATCATACTGCCCAATTTTAGAGTAAGAACTGCCAAGATTAAAAATTGGTCTGACTTTATTTGGTGATTTTGATATGACATCACTCCAAAGTGTTTGTTCATCCTTCCACACTTTATTTCTCTCGTAGGTCAGTTTGGAATTTAAACCTATAATGATAACAAAGATTGAAATTGCAAGGTATTTATGTTTATTCCAGAGTAAAAAATAGATACCCGACGTAATGATAAGGAAAAAACCAAGTGATGGGAGATAGGTTCTGTGTTCAAAAATAACATCACTTATGGGAATGAAGCTCGATTCAATTGATAACGTAATAAAAAACCAGAAAATGCCAAAAGAAATAACCCTGTATCTTTTGAAAGAGAGTACAGCCATAATGATCAATGATATAAGTAACATAAAACATAACAGGGTTCTTATCTCAAAAAAACTATTGGATATTGGGAAATCATAGTCTAAATTCTGATTGATAGGCAGGAACAAAAGCTGGATATATTTTACAATGACACTGAATTGAGTAAAAAAATAATTAAGTGGAGTAATGGTACAGGAATTTCCATAGATTGTCGGTGGTATTGGTTTGAAAATACTTAAAGAGAATTTAAAAAGTAGGATAATGAGTAGACTCAGAAATGCGGCTATTAACAGGATGACACGATAATCCCTGAAGTTTATTGAAAGCTTCTTTGTCCTTATAAAGAATAATTCAAAAAGCATAATAGCGAATGGAAGCGAAAATGCATTTTCTTTTGTCAGCATAGCCAGCACGGCAGAGATCAACGAAGCGGTAAAAAGCAGGTAAGTTGAAATATTTCTATTATTAGCAAGCCTTGCCTTCACATAAAGGGCAAGAGAAAGCAGGTAAAACATCGCCGCCATTGAAGCCAGCCGCTGGATAATATAAGTGACAGATTGAGTTGCAAGGGGGTGTGAAACGAATAGTAAAGCCGTTAAAAAAGCTAAAACTTTTTTATTCCTTGCAATTGGTTGATCTTTCATTGCTGACGAAGAAAATATCAGAAATGTGAGCCACCAGACCAGAAATACATTAATTAAATGAATGATCAGGTTAACAAGATGATAGTACTGAACATCAAGTTGGTTAAAATGATAATTAAGGGCAAATGTGAACATTCCGAAAGGACGTGAAGGATAAATATTCGACCATCCTTTCACGTCCGCTAAATTACGGATGCGGGTATTATTAACAATACGACCTAAATCATCCAGATGAAATGAACAGTCAAAGGAATTTGAATAAATGATGATTCCCAGTAGGATTATGATAGCCAATCCCACCAATTCAGAATATCTGGTTTTTTTGATTTGTTTTATTGGTTTCTGATATTGCTGGCGATTATCCTTGTTCGGTAATCTTGTTTTTGGTAGTTCCTTTTTCGATGGTTTTTTCATCCGCTTAAAAGGTTGTTCATATTATATATGGCGTTTAATTAACTTACGTTTTTTCATTCCTACGGGAACATACCTGCGCTCATTTCTCGCCTGTATAGACATCTCAGCTCCTTGGGGATCACGCGCCGTGTGTTATCTGAACCAATTCTGGTTCACAGTGACCCCATCACCAGCGCGAAAATAATAACGGCAACGATGCCTGCCATCCACTGTTTTGGCACGACAGCCCGTTTGTCCTTGCGGTTAAAATAAAATATGCCCAACCTGTAATTTTCGGGGTTATCGACCATCGGGTCGAAATCTTCACTGACGAAATGGGGTTTCATTTTGTTTGTTTTATTTTACCTTCACCCTCGCCTTCACTTTTTCCGCAAATTCTTTCGATGGCTTAAACGATGGAACGACCTGTGCAGATATCTTCACATTGGTACCCTTGGTGATGTTCCTGCCAGTCTTTTCATTTTGTGTTTCGGTCTTGGCTCACTTCTTCGAATCCGATATAACGCTCTTGTTTTGGTTTAAAACGCTCTTAAATAATTGCTTGCTATATGTGGCAAATGAAGACTTCGTGTTAAGCTTTATAGCCTTATTAAAGTCCAGTAGGGCTCCTTTGTTGTCGCCTAAAGAATATTTTATAAATCCTCGATTATAATAGGCATTTCCATCCTCAGGGTATAACTCGATAACCTTATTATAATCCAGTATGGCTCCCATATAGTCGCCTATTTCGCTTTTAGCAATACTTCTGTTAAAATAGGCATTTCCGTCCATAGGGTTTAACTCGATAGCATTGTTAAATTCCTCTATGGCTCCCTTGAAGTCACCTAATATAGCCTTTTCAATACCTTGATTAATATAGGCGTCGCCATCCATAAAATTCCATAATTTACTTTTATTTTACCTTAACCCTCGCCTTTACCTTGTTTGCAAACTCCTTTGAGGGTTTGAACACAGGAACGACGTGTGCGGGAATCTTGACGATGGTGCCATTGAAAATATTCCTTCCCGTCTTTTCCGCCCGTTCCTTCAGGTGAAACGTTCCAAACCCCCTGAGGTAGACGTTTTCCCCATTTTCCATAGATTGTTTGATGTATGCCATCATTAATTCAACGGTGGCGACTACTTTCGGTTGGGCTATGCCCGTCTTTGTGACAATTTCATTAATGATTTCGGATTTTCTCATTTTTTGAAAAGTTGTTGGTTTAATGAGTGGTAGAAAGATTTTTTGAAGTGCAAATATGGGAAAAACTTCGATTTGGAGCGCGAATAAATTTAATCTCCCACGTGCTGCCAGCATTTCCTGTTCGGGCTGTATGTCATTCTGGTGAACCGAGTGCCCTTTTTGGTGATTGCCGAGCAAAGCATAGGAACGGATAACCCAGAATTTCTTCATCATAGGTTCATTCAAGTCGTGATGTAACCAACTCGATCCCTGTACCGTCTTACTTTCCCGTTTTTCAGGGTTATGTTCAGTTCACCACCAGCCCAGACTGCGTTTTTTATTTCTTTGCTTACCGAAATGGTGATATAGTTATTATTGTCGCTATAAAGCTTCACGTTTTTTCCTTCGATTTTGATGACACCGAAGTTTGAAAATTTTGAATCCCAAGGCATAATGTTTGATTTATGTGGTTTCCCTGCAAGTTAGTATTAAAATAGCAACCCCAGACACAAAAGCTCATTTAAAAGCTCCTATCTAACGCAATCCCTTGTTCGCTGGCAATCTCCACGTGGCGGATGTTCGTTCACTCTGTGAATTCCTTCGTTTAATTTCCCAATAAAGTTGACTCCAACCACTGTATCAATTCCGCCTTGCTCCAATCGTTGTAAGTAAAAGGAGGTCTGGTGTCTCATTGACGAGCAGAAAAATAACTAAGACCATTCGTTGTCTAAAACTAATTCTTCAAAAACAGGAAAATAAATCGTATCTTGTGAAATTACTATAGATTTAATATTCTGTAATAGAACAAACGAAAAATGAAAAAAAAAACCACTCTGGAATACAGGATGATGCTGGAAAATAATCGAAATAAAATCCCCGATTCAAAACTATTATCGGGGTCAATAACGGATAAATATCCCGTAATCCTTGATGGTGGGAAGACGATAATCTTTATTTCAGATAAAAGCAAGGAAGCCGAAACAAAACAGAAGTATGAATCGAGAGGGAACAATAGGGTTCTTTCCCATTATAAAAAACCTAAATCATAAATTCTTTGGCAGGTTTAAACACTTGAATAAAGTGTGTTAACTTTTATAGAAGTATTCTCATGGATTTACGTAATATTTTTAAACAGGAGCCTCCTTTTTCATTGATATATCTTAATGACTTAGGAGATGCAATAATGAATGTAGAAGAAAAATATTGTCATTGGGCATACCGTATTGATTATACGAATCAAAAAACAGAACGTGTTTTCACATATGAATTATATCATCAATTTAGATTAATGGCTGTTAGTAAACCTCAATTTTACAACGATTTAAGATTAGATGGTGAAGTTGGAAAAAGATTAGCTGATCTGGGATTAGAAAATTGCGGATCAGGTATCTATATTACCCAAGGACAATTCTCTCCTGATCTGGTAATTCACTTGGCTCAAACAAATCGTGAGGAAGAATATCAAAAACTTGTTATCGAAGCAAAAACGAAATATGTACGTAATGATGAATTAGGTGAAGCAATCATTAAATTAAACCACTATATTCGTGTATTAAGTTTTCAATATGCCATTCTAATTTCGGTAAATACAGATTTTAACAAACTATTGGGACAAATCAGAGCGATATTCCCAAAACCGAAATCAGACAACTTGCAAAACAGATTTGGTAGGATAATTATAATGAGCCGCTATCAAGAAACATTCTCTGCTCGTCCACTACTTGAAATTTGTAATTGAAAGCTGTTTGCTCGAATAAGGCTAAAAGATGAAAAGGATATCGAAACGAGGCACTATCTCGTGCGGATTGATCGGCAGCTCCTAAATGAGATTTAGCGTGGCTATTTTCAATTATCCCATTTAGTGCCCCATCCACTAATTGTCCAGCTTCAGTGCATTTAATTCAACTTATTCAGCTAAATAACCACCGTCTATTTCCAATTTAGTGCCCGTTATAAATGAACTGTCATCGCAGGAGAGGAAAATAAAGCCACTTGCAACTTCTTCCGATTTGCCCATACGTTTCATCGGGTGCAAGTCAACAATATGTTGCTTCATTTCTGCATGGTCGCTGCTGATACCTGCTTGAGTGAGCATAGGGGTTTCAATAAATCCAGGACAAATTGCATTGATTCTTATTCCTTGAATAGCATACTCCAGTGCTGCTGTTTGGGTAAGCCCTAATACGCCATGTTTTGCTGCGACATAATGTGA
>CAIYUC010000168.1 GCA_903929315.1 uncultured Bacteroidales bacterium | reverse complement strand
TCGCAGATTTCCGCAGATTAATCGCAGATTTTCGCAGAATATTGAAAACAAGAGTTTTAACTTTGCGTGACTCTGCGTTTAACTCAGCGAAACTCAGCGAGAAACATTAACTTTCCAACTTATTAGACAACCCCCCGGGGGGTGAGGCAGATTAAAATGGGCTTTTAAATTCCCTGAATCCCTTTGCCGATTTATCCCGTTCCGAGATGATCGGCTTCTCAATACCCCATTTGATATTGATATCCGGATCGTTCCAGAGAATGCTTCGCTCGGATTCCTTGTTATATACTTTTGTACATTTATAGAAAAAAACAGTATCTTCTTCAAGTGTTGCAAAACCATGAGCAAATCCGGCCGGTATCCAAAACATCCACTTATTTTCTCCTGTAAGCAGAACTGAAGTCCATTTCCCGTACGTTGAAGAAGATTTCCTGAGATCTACTGCAATATCAAGAGCAGAACCTTTCACCACCCTCACTAATTTGGCCTGTTCAAATGGAGGAATTTGAAAATGAAGTCCGCGTATTACTCCTTTCATGGATAATGACTCATTATCCTGCATGAATGTTACATCCAATCCTTCTTTCGAAAATTTTTCGATATTGAAAGATTCGAAAAAATAGCCCCGATCATCCCTGAAGACATCAGGTTTGATGATTAACAGGCCATCCAGTGCGGTCTTACTGATTTCCATTCAATATTCAAATTTGTTTGTTACAAATGAACACATTCCCCATATGCCTGCGCTACAGCTTCCATGGTTGCCTCTGACATTGTCGGATGAGGATGTACCGTTTCGATGATTTCCCTTCCTGTTGTTTCCAATTTACGCGCTGCCACTATCTCTGCGATCATTTCAGTGACATTTTCACCGATCATATGGGCACCCAGCCATTCACCATATTTTGCATCGAAGATAACCTTCACGAAACCTTCGCGTACACTTGCGGCAGTGGCTTTTCCGGAAGCCGTAAAAGGGAATTTACCCACGAGAATATCGTAACCTGCATCACGTGCTGCTTTTTCGGTCATTCCGACGGAGGCGATCTCCGGATGAGTATAGGTACAGGAAGGAATATTGCCGTAATCCAATGGTTCCACTTGTTTTCCGGCAATTTTTTCAACGCAGGTAATGCCTTCATGCGAGGCAACATGCGCAAGTGCAGGTCCATGAACGATATCGCCGATGGCATAATAACCGGGTATAGAAGTTTGATAAAAATCATCCACAATGATCTTGTTATTTTCTGTCTTTATTCCAACATCTTCCAGTCCGATGCCTTCCAAATTAGGTGACACTCCCACGGCAGATAATACGATATCTGCTTCGAGTATTTCTTCCCCTTTTTTGGTCCTGATGACCACTTTGCAGGTATTCCCGCTGGTATCAACTGATTCAACGGCCGAGTTGACCATAACCTTCATCCCTGCTTTTTTGAAGGAACGTTCAAGTGCCTTGGAAACTTCATCATCTTCAAGTGGAACCACATTCGGAAGAATTTCCACAAGTGTGACTTTCGTACCTAAGGTGTGATAGAAATAAGCGAATTCAGACCCTATTGCTCCTGAACCAACGACTATCATTGATTTTGGTTGTTCCCTGAGGTTCATGGCCTCCCTGTAACCAATGATCTTTTTCCCGTCTTGCTTCAGGTTAGGCAGTTGACGGGAACGCGCACCGGTGGCAAGAATAATATGTTCCGCAGAATAGATGGAAATTTTACCGGTTTCATCGGTTACTTCAACTTTCTTGCCCTCTTTTATTTTCCCATTTCCATGGAGTAAATCAATTTTATTTTTCTTGAAAAGGAACTGGATACCCTTGCTCATCGTATCTGCTGATTCACGGCTTCGTCTGATAATGGCAGGGAAATCTGGTTTTGCTTCACCGGCAATGATCCCGAATTCAGAAGCATGCTGAAAAGACTGAAGGATGGAAGCGCTTTTAAGCAAGGCTTTAGTAGGAATGCATCCCCAGTTTAAACAAATGCCCCCCAATTCTGCTTTTTCAACAACTCCCACATGGAATCCCAATTGTGATGCCCTGATTGCGGCAACGTATCCGCCTGGTCCGCTGCCAATAACGATAATATCATAATTCATGACGTTCGGATTTTTCGAATCTGCGAAGATAGGAAAATTTTGGGTTTCATGCAACGATAGGGACATCACATGTGATGTCCCTACAATTATGTGATGGGCGCCATATATGGTAGGGACACGACATGTCGTGTCCCTACAACACGGCGTATCCCCGTTTCATTTCATTAAAAAATCATCATCATTCCATTTTGCGGGATTATTTACAATGTAATTGGAAATGTTATGAAATGATTGTTTGTTCCGTATGATGTGGTCGTAAAACCGTGATTGCCATTGAAAATATTTATAATTGTTTTCATTGGTCCAGCGTTTTACCGTGGATTTATATTGTTGAATGATGACCGAAACCGAACCGGGAACCAGTTTTGAAAATTGGTTCGTTCGGATATCACCGGTTTGGAATTTCATGGTAGGGACATCACATGTGATGTCCCAACGACCATGTATTTGGGTGTCATTCATGGTAGTAGGGACACGACATGTCGTGTCCCTACTACAACCCAATTTCAAAACAAAATGCAAATGGTTTGGCATAATGATATTATCAATGATATCAACCCCCGGAAAATGATTGGGTATTTCCATCAAATATAGAAATGCAATTTGTCCCACAATATTCAAATTCATATTCCCATCAATAATATTGCCGAAAAAACATTTCTTGCCTTTAGTGCAAATGGTGATATAATACAACCCTGGCTGTGAATAATCATGTCCCTTTAAGCGTGTAGATCGGCGATGATGATTATGTGGTATGTATTTCATTTTTCCACATTAATCGGACAAAAATGAAAAGGTGATACAAAAAAATGAATTTATTTTTTAGTCCCTGGCCTGAATCTAACACAATCTATTGCAGAGTGCTCCAAAATTCCTATTTCTGGGATAATAAACTTCACCCAATCAAATGAAAATTTTAATCCATTCTCGCAGTTTCGCAGAGTTTATCGCTGAGTTTCGCAGATTTTTAATGATCTGATAAATTAACCGAAATAGTAAAAACATATTTATTGCCACCCCTGTCAGCTGACAAAGGATTTTTCGGAACTTATCATTTCAGCGCTGCACGAGCATTTTCCAGAGATGACTACATTGATCTGCGTCCTTTTGTTGATAACTTATCAACAAGTTCACCTATGAGAAATTTTCTGAGAGAATTATATAAGAGAAAAGGTATTATTTTTGATGAATCTAAAGCTGCGAATCTTCCCGTGGGGATTATA
>CAIYUC010000167.1 GCA_903929315.1 uncultured Bacteroidales bacterium | reverse complement strand
TTTCAATAAAGAACATAACCAACACTAATTTCCATTAATTTTGTGAAAATTTAACAGGTATCCTATGAAAACATCCATTTACTTTTTTCTTTTTCTTTTCTTTAGCGTGAATCTCGCTTTCGCACAGAATGAAATTTCTAAAGTCAAGGTTGTAAAACCGACGTATTTTGATATTTCTCCGCCATTACGGGATATGGCGGTTCTACCAACGTCAAAAATTGATAATTCATGGAAAGATGGTGTAGTGAAAAATTACTTCGACATTTTCAAGAATGATAAAACCCCGGAAGATTTACAAATAAGTGATCCGAATTTGCAGAATACATTCGGTATGTCTCCTATAGATACAACAATAGTGAATGTTGCCGGGATAGGAGGTGGATCATATAGTCCGCCGGATACTTATGGCGCTTGTGGTCCGAACCATTATTTCCAGGTGGTGAACTGTTCCTATGCCATATACGATAAAACAGGAGTTAAAATATTTGGTCCAATGGCTAATTCCTCTGTCTGGCAAGGAATGCCGAATAATTACAATGATGGAGATGCGGTTGTTTTATACGATGGTCAAGCAAATCGTTGGCTTTTCAGCCAGTTCTCATTAGGCCCTTCGGGAAACGGACCCTTCTATCAGATGATAGCTATTTCCCAGACTCCTGATCCAACCGGTTCCTGGTATCGTTGGGAGTTCAATCTGGCAAATTTGGATGATTATCCCAAATTTGGTATCTGGCCGGATGGTTATTACTTTTCTGCTCACTCATTCAGTGCTTCCGGGTATTATAACGGACTTTATGCTGCTGTTTTCGACCGTACCTCAATGTTAGCCGGTAATTCCGGTGCATCCATGCAACTATTTACATTGGCATCATCATCCCCTGGTTTCGGATATGAGCCTTCCACATGTGATGGCCCTTTTCCACCGGTCGGCCAGCCGAACGATTACTTTTATCATAGTGGAAACAACCAGCTCGGTATATATGAATTTCATACCGACTGGATAACACCCAGCAATTCCACTTTTACATCAATCAATCCTTTGACTGTCAACACTTTCAGCACAGGCTTATCGGGTATCCCACAGAAAGGTACCAACCAGTTACTTGATCCGATAACTGACCGGCTGATGTACCGCACACAGTTCAGAAAATTCTCCGACCATCAATCCATCGTCCTCAATCATACAGTTAATGCGGGATCCAATATAGCCGGTGTCCGCTGGTATGAACTCCGGAATACCGGAAGCGGTTGGACCGTCTATCAGCAGGGTACCTATTCACCTGACAGCAATTCCCGCTGGATGGGAAGTATTGCAATGGATTCGTTAGGAGATATTGCTCTTGGGTACTCCATCTCGAGCAGTACCATGTACCCATCTATCCGTTATACAGGCCGCATGAATGGCGACGCCCTGGGTTTAATGACCCTTAACGAAGGAGGCATTTTCAATGGTGGTACTTACCAGCTACCCTATGGGAGTCGTAACCGTTGGGGTGATTACAGCTCCATGACACCTGATCCGGCACAACCCCAAACCTTCTGGTATACCCAGGAATATCACCAGAGTTCTTCTTCCATGTTCAATTGGCTTACACGGATTGCCTCATTCTCATTCGCCAATTATCTAAGCCTGTCTGCTTCAGCTACCCCGTCCACTATATGTATTGGAAGTTCGACCCAATTGAATGCAAATGCCTCGGGCGGTTCCGGTACTTATACCTATTCATGGACTTCCGACCCGGCCGGATTTAACTCTACCCTTCAGAATCCTGTCGCCACCCCCACTGTTACTACTAAATATATAGCACACGCAAATGACGGCACCCAGACAAAAACCGATACCGTTCAGGTCACGGTAATTCAAGCAGCAGTTGCTTATGCCGGCAAGGATAGCACCTATTGCATCACGCCAACTTTGAGGGTAATATTGTATGGCCAGGCTTCAAGCTACAGCCATCTTCTATGGACCACCTCCGGTGACGGTACATTCAGTAGCGATAGCACTGCTGTTTGTTTGTATACCGTAGGACCCGGTGATAAATTGAATTATGGAGTAACCTGCACATTAACAGCCTATGCGATGTCTCCCTGTACAAAAGATTCTGTTGACCAGGTGCATTTGGCACTTTCCCCATGCAACGGTATCCCTGAAAATTCAAATGAAGCTTTTACTCTTTCACTTTCCCCGAATCCATCACAGGGTGTCTTTACAATCAAAATTACAGGTCTTCAGAACCAGGAATCAAACTTCACCGTTTCTGATATTCAGGGAAAAACAATACTAAAGGAAACACTCCAAGGAACAAAAACTGTTTCCAGACAACTGGATCTTTCAAACTATCAGAAAGGTGTATACTTTGTAAAAGTTCAAACAGCCGACCAGGTCCGAACTGAAAAAATGGTTATTCAATAATATAACATATAAAAAGGTACAGAAATTAATAATAATTTTGTGAACGCTTTGTATAACTTTTAAAGAGCGTAATACGTTTAAAAAATAATTTCTTCAGGGCAGGGTGAAATTCCCGATCGGCGGTAAAGTCCGCGATCCGCTTAGATAAATTTACAATTGTTTATCTATCAGGATGAGTCGTTGAAAGTACGGCACCGACAGTTAAAGTCTGGATGGAAGAAGAAATTGATTTTAAAATTGTTCGAGTATTTCAGTTTTAAAATATTTGAAAGCCCTGGGGATTTGTTCTTCGGGGCTTTTTTATAACTCAAACCCCATTGAAGAGGTGAGCTTATGGCATTACTAACAATATTTTTTGATTTGTAATTTTTCATTTATTGGAAAGTACTGAAAATAAAGAAATCCGAAAGTGGATGGCTCACGTAATCAGGCTGGCTGAAAAAGGCAAAGGTTGGGTTCATCCGAATCCATTGGTGGGCGCCATGTTGGTAAAAAACGGCAACATCATTGGTGAAGGATTCCATGCCTTTTTCGGGGGGCCTCATGCAGAAGTGAACGCCGTTAATAATTCAACTGAAACAGCGCAAGGTTCTACCCTCGTCGTTACCTTCGAACCTTGCATACACCAGGGGAAAACATCGCCATGTGCGCCATTCATCGTAGAAAATGGGATTGCTGAAGTTATTGTGGGGTTGAAGGATCCTAACCCTGTTGTTAACGGGAAAGGCATTGACTACCTTAAATCCCACGGCGTGAAAGTAAAAACCGGGGTTCTGGAAGATGAAATAAGACATCAGAATGAAGTATTTCTGAAATTTATCACATCCCATCTCCCGTTTTGTATTTTAAAAACAGCCATGACACTGGATGGTAAGACTGCCACAATCACGGGTGAATCAAAATGGATTTCTGGTGAAAGATCAAGGAAACTTGTGCACGAATTACGACATCAGGTAAGCGCCGTCATGGTAGGCATCAATACGATCCTGAAAGATGATCCAATGCTGAATGTGAGAAGAGATGAAAAGAAAAACAAGGACCCCCTGAAAATCATTGTCGATACATATGGAAAGATCCCGTTGAATGCAAATGTACTCATCCACGAGCCTCAATTAACCATTGTTGCCACGACATCCGCAGCCGCTAAAGATAAACTGAAAGAGTTGGAACGATCAGGGGCACAAGTGATCGTCTGTCCCGATAAAAATAAAGTCGTAGACCTCGCCTTTCTTATGGAGACCCTGGGCAAAATGGAGGTTGACAGCATAATGATCGAGGGAGGAAGCACACTGTCCTTTTCAGCGCTTAAAGAAGGGATTGTGGATAAATTCATAGGATTTATCGCTCCGAAAATAATAGGAGGAGCTAACGCTCCAACAGCTGTCGGAGGAGAAGGTATAGGGACCCTGTCCGAAGCAATGATCGTGGACAGGATGAAAATAAAGAAACTGGATGATGATTTTTATTTTGAGGGCTATCTTAATTCAAAATATTAATTTTGACATGTTTACAGGTATAATAGAAGAAATCGGCATCGTTAACTTTGTTCAAAAGGGCACCAGGTCGTCAAAAATTACTATAGCTGCCGGGAAAATCCTGGAAGATATAAAGGTTGGTGACAGTATCAACACTGACGGAGTCTGTCTGACGGTAACTTCTTTCACAACGGATCATTTTATGGCGGATATCATGCCGGAATCCATGGATCGTTCCAGCTTCCGGATGCTTAAACCCGGGAATCGGATCAACCTTGAAAGGGCTATCCGGTTGAGCGACCGATTAGGAGGTCACCTGGTAAGCGGACATATCGATGATACCGGAACGATTTTAAAGATCCGGAAAGATGAAAATGCAGTCTGGCTCACCATTTCTGCCGAAAAACAATGGTTGAGATACATTGTAGAAAAGGGATCCATTGCTATTGACGGGATAAGCCTTACAGTTGCCCATGTTGATTATAACTCCTTCGGGGTTTCAATCATACCGCATACACAGTCAGTCACAACGTTATTATCGAAAACCACCGGGGATATAGTTAACATCGAATGCGATATCATTGCAAAATATATTGAAAAACTGGCAAATGAAAATAAAGGGCAGGGGAAACTGGATATGAATTTCCTTGCGGAACAGGGATTTTTATAAGGATCAGCAGGAATGAAAAATGTTCGTATGACACGGAAATTATTTAGTTCAGAGGGATTGCAATACTTTTCGACTAATTACTTAACCTATACTAAAAAATGACCAATTATAAATTCAACACAATAGAAGAAGCCATAGAGGATATCCGTAAAGGGAAAATGATCGTTGTTGTGGATGATGAAGACAGGGAAAATGAAGGTGATCTTGTCATTGCAGCCGAAAAGGTCACACCGCACATCATTAATTTTATGGTGAAGAACGGAGGAGGATTGATCTGTCTGCCGCTTACAAGAGAACGTTTGGAAGAGCTGCATATTGAACGGATGGTGGCAAAAAACACCGACCCTAATAAAACCGCTTTTACTGTCTCCATTGATGCATCGGAATGCACAACAGGTATTTCCGCCCATGAACGGGCATTAACAGTGAAAAAAGTGCTGGACACTAAAGCCACCGCTAAAGATTTTACCCGTCCCGGACATATTTTTCCCATCGAGTACAAGGAAGGAGGGGTACTTATCAGGGCCGGACATACAGAGGCTTCAATCGACCTCGCTAAGCTGGCAGGACTTTATCCTGCAGGTGTTATCTGCGAAATAATGAATGAGGACGGAACGATGGCGAGGGTCCCGGAATTGATGAAGTATGTGAAAAAACATAATCTGAAGTTCATCACCATCGCTGATCTTATCATCTATCGTCGGAAAGCCGAAACCCTCGTTCAACGTATTTCCGTGGTCGATATGCCCACAAAATACGGTGATTTTACAGCATACAGCTACATGAGTAAAATATCAAAAGAAAACCACATGGCATTGGTTAAAGGGAAAGTCAATGATGGAGAGCCGGTACTTGTGAGGGTTCATTCGGAATGCCTGACGGGCGATGTCTTTGGTTCCTTGCGTTGCGACTGTGGCGAACAGCTTGCCGAGGCAATGAAGAGGATCAGTATGGCAGGCAGGGGAGTATTCCTCTATATGCGACAGGAAGGAAGGGGAATTGGGTTCATCAACAAAATGAAGGCCTATTCGCTGCAGGATGAAGGAATGGATACGGTTGAGGCGAATCATGCATTGGGTTTCCCTGCCGATCTGAGGGACTATGGGACAGGTGCCGAGATTCTGGCTGATCTCGGGATAAAGAAAATCCGGTTGCTGACGAATAATCCTAAAAAAATATCGGGCATTGAAGGATTCGGTCTAGAAATAGTAGAGCGGATCTCGATCCAGATGCACTCTAACTCACGAAACCTGAAATACCTGAAAACGAAAAAAGAAAAAATGGGTCACATACTTAATTTCCAGGGAGAAAAGTAATGAACTTTAATTCCTTATTCCTAATTAAATTTGAGCTATGAAAACAATTGAAGGAAAACTGGATGGCAAAGGACTGCGCTTCGGCATCGTCATTGCCAGGTTCAACGAGTTTATCAGTGGTAAACTATTGAGTGGCTGCCTCGACGG
Organism: uncultured Bacteroidales bacterium; assembly: GCA_903929315.1. GTDB lineage: Bacteria > Bacteroidota > Bacteroidia > Bacteroidales > FEN-979 > CAIYUC01. Next base: position 13,853 of record CAIYUC010000167.1, on the reverse strand, counting down.
CCTGAACCGTCATGGTGCAGACGAAAAGAAAATTGATATTGTATGGTCGCCCGGGGCATTCGAGTTGCCGTTATTGGCCAAAAAGCTTGCCCAGAGTGAAAAATACGATGCCGTAATTTGTCTTGGAGCAATTATTCGCGGTGCTACGCCTCATTTTGATTATGTTGCTGCCGAAGTGGCTAAAGGAATTGCACAGGTCAGTATTGATACCGGCATGCCGGTAATCTTTGGCGTGCTCACTACGGATAATATTGAACAGGCCATTGAAAGAGCCGGTACCAAAGGTGGAAATAAAGGATTCGACGCCGCTCTTGCCGCCATCGAAATGGCACACCTGATGAAAGAGATTTAACTTTATCTCATATTCTTCCTTGACCTGGTCATCATCAGAGAGATCGTCTTCTGAAAGACCAAGATCAAGGTAAACCCCCGTCATCTTTTCTCCAATGAAAAGTGCAGGTGATAAACCGGATAACAGAATTTCTTTGCCGGTGGGAAAACTATCAGTTTCCTGCATTCCAAGCGCTTCTATAAGGGGATCTGAAGCGATCACCTCAAGGTTTCTTGTAGCCATTTCTGATTTGCTTTGGGAATATCCGGCAGTTAAAACGAATAGTAATGCCAAAACCGGGAAACCTGCGAACCTCATCATTTTGAATCAGTAGTTTTGTGTTGTTCACTTTACTTTCGTTTCAAAAATAGAGCTTATGAAAGCAGAATGAAATAACATAAAATACTGAAAATTTCGCGATTTAGCAATCGGTATTTTTACTTAGACGAAAAAATGGAATTTTCCGTTCGACCATTAAATTTCAATGATCTTGTTGGTAATTGCATAACGGATCAGGGAGGCAGTGGAGTGCGATTTGCTTTTTTTGAAGATATTGGCTTTATGTGTTTCCACGGTACGCTTGGTGATGGATAGTTTATTGGCAATTTTCTGAGCTGACAATCCTTGAACTAAATATGTCAGGATCTCTTTTTCCCTTGCTGAGAAAATATTATTCTGGTAAGTCTTTGGTCGTTTTCTTTTGTTATTTCGATCCATGGTTTGTTGGTCTGCTAATTCTATAATTTTACCCTTCATATGATACTTCCCTTCATTGACTTCCTCGATCGCGGTAAGAAGCTCATCTGCCGGGGATTCTTTCGGTACGATCCCCATCACTCCTGCATTGATCATATTGATAATAACTTCCTCACTCATATCCATCGAAACCATGATGATTTTTGCATCCGGTAAATCTTTCCTGATAGCAATGGAGGCATTAATTCCATCCAACTTAGGCATCATATAATCCATAAGGATAATATCCGGCTTGATCTCGCCGGTTTTCAGAATAGCCTGAATTCCATTTTCAGCTTCGAAAACTTCCCATTCCGGATCATGATTAGTCAGGATTGCTATTACACCTTTTCTAATCAAGGCATGATCATCTGCTACAAGGATCTTTACTTTCATAATACGGGGTCTGATTGTAACATTCCATGTTGAACTCGGGTAAAAAAATTATGAGTTTGTGAAATAATTTAAAGAATCCCCTAAATTAATAAATAATGCGAATCAAAGGTGAAAAATTTTCAGATACTGTCGGTATTAAGTTAATCTAAGTTTCTAAAAAATTACAAAGAGTTACACAGAGAAGTCGCACCTGCCTGCCAACAGGAAGGTCTGTGTAACTCCGTATAATAAAAAGATACGTGTTTTTACTTAGAAACAGGATGGATTTCTTCTGGTTTTTTAGTGTCCATCCGGGGAAGAGAAAAAAATCGTTGAAAATTATCAACCTTTGTAGCTGTTTCGTGGGAAACAGAAAGGAAAACTTATTTCCTTGTTATCACAAACACTGTTCTGCGGTTTTTTGCGCGTCCTTCTTCAGTATCATTGGTCGCGACCGGCATCGTCTTACCAAATCCATGATACGTTAGTCGTTTTCCGGAAATACCGTTGGCAATCAGATAATTGTAAACCGACTCAGCCCTGTTTTCTGAAAGTTTAAGATTATCGGCATCATTTCCGATATTATCCGTATGTCCCTGGATCTCTATATGAATAGATGCGTTTTCATTTAAAAAATCAATCAATTGATCAAGCACCATCTTCGACTCGTTGGTAAGGGTGAAAGAATTGAAATCGAAATAGATATCATTGATACGGTAAGATTTGTTTAATTTGATGGGTTCAATTTGCAGATCAAGTTGTTTGGGGGTTTTGAATGTGCTGTCTATCCTCGCTATATAACGGGTTTCATAAACATACCCCGGTTTTTTAACGGTCATGATATAATCGGAATTGAACGGAGCAACAGCCACATAATTACCTGTATTTGAATCAAGTGGGATTTCTGATATTTTTTTTGTTTCTACATTCTTCAGCTCGATCTTTGCTTTCCCTGTTTCAGACTCCGTCTCTGACTTCACCGTTCCTTTAAGGAAAAGAACCTTTTCAGGCTGTGCTTCCTTGTAAAGTTCAAAGGAATAAAGATCCCATCCCCCTTTCCCGTTAAATTTATTGGAAGCGAAATACCCCTGGCTACCATCGGTACTGACAAGGAATCCTACCTCATCATCCGGTGAATTGATCGGATATCCTAAATTGACTGGTTTTGACCATGTGCCGTCATCATTAAGCCGGGAATAAAAGATATCATATCCTCCCAGCCCCATCCAGCCGTCTGATGAAAAATAAAGTGTTTTACCATCCGGATGGATGAAAGGAGATTTTTCATTTCCGGTTGTATTGATATTCGGACCAAGGTTCATTGGTGTACCCCATTCTCCGTTATCATTTTTAATAGACCTGTAAATGTCGTAGCCACCATATCCCCCGGGACGGTCGCTGATAAAATAAAGCGTTTTTCCATCTGCAGATATACTCGGCTGGGATTCCCATGAAAATGGAAGATTGATCTTATCGCTGACACTTTTTATCGGGGTCCATTCGCCATTCACGTTTTCCGAATAATAGATATCACAGTTGTAATACGTTTTGTCCTTTGTATATTTACAAACCGTGTAGTACAATGTATTGTTGTCAATCGTGACCGTAGCCCCCCCTTCGTTATCATTGAGGTTAAATGGTTCCGGCATTTCTTCCCCTTCCGAAAATTTACCATCTGGTTGCAACGTACTATACATGAACTTTTCCTTGTATTTCGTTGTCTGAATCAACGTGTTTTTATCCGGTGGGACTTTGATTTCCCTGGTAAACAGCGCCATTTGGTTATCCGGTGAAAGAGCCGGCAGGTACTCATTTTCCGGTGTGGAAATACCTTCGACCACTTTCGGTTGAAAAGGCACCGGGTGACGGGTCATCTCGAGATAAAACTTTGAATATCTCAACAGGGAGGTAGCCCTGGTATAAACTTTATCTGATTTTATCTTATCATCGTCTTTGAGAAATTCAGTAAGATATTGAATGGTGGAATCATATTTTTCTGCGCTATAACAAATTTCAGCAAGGTAATAATAGGTGTGAATATCATAGGAAGGACAAAGCTGAAGGACTTGCTGAAAATTTTTCTCGGCTTCTTTGAAATTGGAGTTGGCTTTTTTGAAATTTACCAACCCCAGGACATAATATGCGTCGACATATCCGGATTCGCTGCTAATCACATTTTTCATGATCTGTCCCGTTTCGAGGTAGTTCCCTTTTTTAAAATACGAAATACCTTCATCGTACAACTTATCGACCTTTTTATTATGGTAATTTCCACACGGATCCTGTGTAAATCCCCTGTCATGAAATAAAATAAAGACAATAAAAATGATCAGGATGTAAGGCAGATGACAATTAAACTGGGGATTCATTGGGTAAAATTTTCTCAAAGGTAAAATTAATATTCTTGTTATCTTTACATTCCGTTTGTCAATCAATACCTGATTAACTCACAGTGAATAACAATAGTATGAAATGAAAAAAAATTTTACGCGAATAGTTTTACTCTTTTTTATTCTCAGGATCACAACAAGTGCATCCGGACAAACCATCGTTCCAAATGGTGGTTTTGAGACATGGATCAATCATACGAGTTATGAAGATCCGCAATATTGGGATACTCCTAACCAGGAACTGGAATCCATTCCATTCTTCGGTACGGCCGTAGTAACCAAAAGCACAGACCATGAAGAAGGAAGTTATTCGGCAAAGCTTGAAACAAAGCACATTTTCATCCTTCCCCTGAACATACCCGGATTCATTACCCTGGGAAAACTGACTATTGATCTCAATACTCTTACTTATTCTGTAACAGGTGGAGCTCCGATCACTGATAATCCTACTCACCTGCAAGGATTTTACAAATATTTTCCACAGGGGGGAGATAGCTGTCTAATCGGTATTGCGCTTTATAAGACGATTGGGAATGTAGCAGATACAATAGGTTATGGTTATTTTTCCACACACAATACTGTCAGTGACTGGACTCCGTTTTCAGCATGGATTAACTATGACACCATTACAACACCGGATACGATGAATATCATTGCCCTTTCCTCAGCCCAGGACACGGCGGTTGCCGGGACCATACTTTATGTTGATAGTATTACGCTCGATTACACAGTGGGAATTGACCGGCAAAACCCGCAGACAGGCATTAAGATATACCAGGACAGGGAAACCAAACGGATCTTGTTATTCTTTGATTTCAACGATCCGCAGCAGACAGCTATCGCACTTTATAATATGTCAGGACAGATCGTTAAATCTAGCCAAACAACATTTGTTCAAAAACAAAGACAGGTGATCAGCTACGATGATTTGAGCAAGGGCATTTATGTCCTCGAGATCATTCATGACAATCAGAAAATGACTAAAAAGTTCATTCTTAATTTCTAAAAAGCAGTGGGAAAAAGGAGTGTGAAAGTAGGTCTGATTCAGATGGCTTGCGGATTTGATAAGCAGGCAAATATCGATCATGCCATTCAGGAAATAAAGAAAGCGGCAATTTCCGGCGTTCAGATCATATGTTTGCAGGAACTTTTTGCTTCACGTTATTTTTGCCGGGAAGAGAATTATGATCATTTCACCCTGGCAGAAAGTGTCCCCGGCCTTACTACGAAAGCAATACAGAAATTATCAAAGGAATACAAGGCGGTTATTATCACCTCACTGTTTGAAAAAAGGACGAAAGGCATCTATCATAATACAGTGGCGGTCATTGATGCGGATGGAGAATATCTCGGGAAATATCGTAAACAGCATATTCCGGATGATCCGGGATATTACGAAAAGTTTTATTTCACACCGGGTGATCATGGGTACAAAGTTTTTAATACAAGGTATGGCAGGATCGGGGTATTGATCTGCTGGGACCAATGGTATCCGGAAGCTGCGCGTATCGTGAGCCTGATGGGAGCCGAAATACTTTTTTATCCTACCGCGATCGGATGGTCAGATTCACAGGATGAACAGACAAACCGTCTGCAATATCAGGCCTGGCAGACCATCCAGCGTGGACATGCCATTGCCAATGGTCTCTTTGTCGTTTCTGTAAACCGTACAGGAAGGGAAGGAAATACGGTTTTTTGGGGCGGTTCTTTTATAGCGGATCCCTTCGGGGAAATCCTATATGAAGCGCCTCATTCCGATGAGGTCACACATACACATGAACTGGATATGAAAAGGATCGACGAGATCCGGGTTCACTGGCCATTTCTTCGCGACCGCCGTATTGATACGTACAAACCGATCCTGAACCGTTTCCTGGACGAAGAAAATCAATGAAACAAGAATTCCAGCATCCGACACCAAAAGAACTGGGGTATCATTTTCCGGCAGAATGGGAGCCACACACGGCTACATGGCTTAGCTATCCACATGACGATTCGTATTCCTGGCCGGGCACCTTGTCCGGGATTTTCGATTCTTATAACAAGTTTATCAAAGAGATTTCCAAAGTAGAAACAGTCTGCATAAATGTCAGGAATGAACAACTGAAAATAAAAGTGGAACAGGATCTTATCCGGACGGGCATAAACCCTGAAGATCTTCAATTTTTTATTCATCCCACCAACGACGCCTGGTGCCGTGATCACGGACCAGCTTTCCTTGTGAATCCTCAAGCCCAAGACCCCAAAGTCATTGTAGGATGGAAATTTAATGCCTGGGGTGAAAAATATCCGCATGACCTGGATGAGAAGATCCCGGGTCTGATCGCAGGAGTATTGCAGATCCCGGTTTTTTATCCGGGAATAGTGATGGAAGGCGGAGCAGTGGATTTCAACGGCAAAGGAACAGTATTAACCACCACTTCCTGTCTTCTTCATGAAAACCGTAACCCGGAGCTTTCACAGGATGATCTTGAAGAATTCCTTCGTCATTATTATGGAATCGACCAGGTTTTATGGCTTGAAAATGGGATCAATGGCGATGATACCAACGGTCACATTGACGATCATACGCGATTCTTCAGGGAGGATTCGGTTGTTACAGCCGTGGAGGAGAATCATAGTGATACCAATTATCAACCGCTCCGCTTAAATCTTCAAATGCTGAAGAAAATGCGTATTTTAAATGGTAAGCAATTGAACATCGCTGAAATTCCGATGCCCAAACCGGTTTGGTTTGAAGGACAACGTCTGCCGGCTTCTTATGCAAATTTCTATATTTCAAATCGCTCGGTCATCGTTCCCATATATCGTTGCAGGGAGGATGATAAGGCTATGGCTATACTTGAGGAGTGTTTTCCCGACCGGAAAATTATCGGTATTGATTCGCTTGATATCATCTGGGGAATGGGGTCCTTCCATTGCTTATCCCAGCAGGAACCTGCATAAAAGGTAATTCAACTTCCCCCTCTCTTTTTTCAAGAGAGGGGGAAAGAGGGGGTGAGTTTCTACAGGCCCAAAAGGGGTGAGGTGTTTTATCGGCTCTGCAGGATCAGGTGATCCGCGATCACCAATGCAGCCATGGCCTCCACCACAGGAATAGCGCGGGGAACCACACATACATCATGCCTGCCTTTACCCTTCAGAAGGACTTTCTCTCCTGCTTCATTCACTGTTTGCTGATCCTTCATAAGTGTCGATACAGGTTTGAATGCAACCCTGAAATAGATTTCATTTCCGTTGGAAATACCACCCTGGATCCCACCTGAGAAGTTGGTGGCAGTGGTGATTTGTTTATTTCTGAAGATGAATATATCATTGTGTTCCGATCCTCTCAGGGAGGAGGCTTCAAATCCTGATCCATAATCAAACCCTTTGACTGCGTTAATGCTCAGCATTCCTTTGGCAAGATCAGCATGAAGCTTGTCGAATACAGGTTCCCCAAGACCTGGCGGAACCCCGTTCACCCGGCAGGTGATGATCCCTCCGGTAGTATCACCCTCTGATTTCAATTGTTCCAGGAGGGTCATCATCGCATCCCCGGCTTCTTCATCCGGACAACCAACAGGGCTTTTGATAATTGTCTCCAGATCAACCGGATGGAAATCATTTTTCATTTTTACAGGTCCGATCTGTGAAACATAAGCGGTTATAATGATGGAATGTTGTTTTAAAAGGATTTTTGCAAACGCTCCTCCCGCAACACGGGCAACTGTTTCCCTGGCTGATGCTCTTCCGCTACCCCGGTAATCGTAGTTGCCATATTTTTGTTTATAGGTAAAATCCGCATGTGAGGGTCTGTATATATCTTTAAGGTGCAGGTAGTCTTCCGGTTTCTGATCTTTATTATAGATCATAAATGCAATGGGCGCTCCTGTTGACTTATTTTCGAAAAGACCCGAAAGTATTTCGATTTTATCGTCTTCAATCCGTGAAGTTGAATATGAATAACCTTTGGATCTTCGCCGATCCAGCTCAGATTGAATAAAGGGGAGATCGATTTCGGTATTGGAAGGAAACCCGTCCAGAATTCCTCCGACGGCTATTCCGTGAGATTCACCGAAGGTCGTAAGCACCAACGCTTTGCCAAATGAATTTCCGGACATTCGGAATGTATGATTTACTAATTATTGATTTTTAAGGATCTTCACTTTTGCTTCCATCACCTTCAGCTCCGTTTTCGCCTTATTGATCTTTTTCTCAAATTCCTGTTTCAGGATGGCTGCGTTTTTCGATTCCGCCAGGAAGCCAATATTATTTTCCCACAAGTTGATATCTTCCTTGAGTTTACTGATTTTACCGGTAAGGATTTCTTTTTCCTTGTTGAGCAGGCGACGGGACTGGGGATCGTTTTTAAGGGCTTCGACCTTACTTTGGAAATTGACGGTACTTATCTCTACTTCGCTGATCTTCAGGCGATCAAGGTGCTCATTAATGATGACCCTGAATTCATTCTGGAGCTTATCCTTTTCCTTGATCGGAATATGACCGATTTCAGTCCATTCCCGTTGAAAGTTCTTCAGGTATTCAAGATTCTGACTTTTACTTTCCGTGAACTGGAATTCTTTCAAACGTTTGATAAGATCCACCTTTTTATTCAGATTTTCTTCTTCGTGTGACTGGATATTGGAAAAGTAATTTGATTTTGCATTGAAGAATTCATCACATGCTGCCCGGAATCTTTTCCAGATCTTTTCCGAATTTTTCTTTGGTACGGGTCCGATATTCTTCCATTCAGACTGAAGCCGGATCAGCTCATTTGATGTTTTCCTCCAGTCTGTGCTCGATTTCAGCGCTTCCGCCTGAACACAAAGGTCAACTTTTACATTATAATTATGAATTTGCTGATCCTTGAGCTTATCAAAAAATTCTTTTTTATTGGAAAAGAAAGTATCAAGGGAGGCTTTAAACCGGTTCCATATATCCGTATTGATTTTCTGAGGCACGGGTCCGACACCTTTCCAAACCATCAGTAACTCATTTACTTTATTAGTATTATCCTGCCACTCTTTGAGTGTCTCATTTTTCAGGTTCAATACTTCCTCTGCATTCTCACACAGTGCGGTTTTGGTTTCCAGGTTTTTCTGCTGCTCATCTTCAATGCGCGAATAATGCTCCCTTCGACGCTGATTGATCTTATCGGAAGTATTTTTGAACCGTTCCCATATCTCATCTTTTTTATCTGTCGGTACGGGTCCGATTTCCTTCCAATCTTCGTGGTATTTCTGAAGTTTCTTAAATGACTTCATAATGGAAGTTTCAAGAAGCAATTCTTCTGTCTTCTCGCAAAGGGCTATCTTGGCTTCCATGTTCTTTTTCAGATCCAGGTCCTTGAGCTCTTTATTAAGTTTGACCTTATCAAAGAATTTTTCGACCAGGAAATGATAATTCTGCCACAGGTTATTGATTTCGGTCCGGGGAACCATTCCGATTTGCTTCCATCGATCCTGTAATGTCCGGAACTCGTCATAGGTTTTTTTGAGCGTTTCCTCTGAAGAGACCAGATGTTTAAGCTCGTCCAGGATCTCCTGTTTTTTCTTCAGGTTATGCTGCTTTATTTTTTCCTGTTCCTCGGTGAACCTGGCTTTATTGGCTTTGTAGATATTAAAAATTTCAGTGAAACGTTCTTCCAACGGGTCCTCTATAGAAGAAAAATTTTCCTTGGTTCCGCCATCCTGAATGAACTTTTCATATCGCTCCAGGTTTTCTTCTTTCTTCTTCTTTAGATAGGCTACCTTGATCAGGGCGATGCGGATCTTGACCGAATTTATATCCGACTCTTTCACTGCTGCCTCTAAAAGCCCGACTAATTGTTCCCGGGAAGATGTATTGATATCTTCTTCTGTATCCTTTGCTACCTCATCACCAATTTCTTCGGCGAGATCTTCTTCCGAATGTTCGATACTTTCTTCCGAAAGTCCGGATACCGGTTCTTCCACAACCTCATCCACGATCTGATCCTGGCCTTGTTCAGGAGTTTCTTCCATGGGTTTACTCAAAACCTCTCCGGGAATTTCTTCTGACAATCCGGTTTCAACCTCTTCAGCAACAGAGTCTGAAAGTGCTGCAGCAGGAGGGAGGTCAGGAATTTCTGCCGCAGGTTCATCAATGAGTTGTCCGGATGCTTCTTCCGGAAGTTCATCGGTGACATGTCCTGTAATTTCTTTCAGAGGTTCATCGATGACTGGTGCTGGAGTTTCCGCAGGTTCATCGGTGACAGGTGCAGGAGTATCTTCTGCAAGGTCAACGGTGACTGGTCCGTGAATATCTTCAGAAGGGTTGTCTTCTGATTTTATACTTTCAATTTCCCGTGTTTCGGGTTGGAGTTCCTCTTTACTTGTTACTTCTGTTACCTGATCCAGATCAGTTGGTAGATTTGTTTCGTTTAAGTCTTCTGTTTTTTCAACAGGTGAAGGATTCTCCTCCTGGATTTTGTTTTCTTCGGATCCAGGAATCTGATGGGTTTTTTCTGCCTTTTTCATTAATTTTTTTCAACCGGTTAGATATTTGTTTTTTAATTAGAATCCGACCAAGGCCGGTGATTTTGTGCAATAACATTACAAAAATACGAATAATTTGAGATTTTGGAAGATTTTGTTAGTAAGAATCATTCGAATTATTATGTAAGTTTGTAAGGTTAACAATTATGGGTAATGAAGAATGGATTTACCCGGTTTTTAATTTTCACGTTTCTTTTCCTACCGTTTATTGGTTTTTCACAAACCGATTTTGAATTCTGGTTTGCTGCACCGGCAATCGTAGAAGATTTTGTTTCACCAAGCCCGATCCTCTACATCAATCTGAACCGCCCGATCAGGCTCTATTTTACAACTGCCCAGGGGCCTGCAACGGTCACAGTTACACAACCTGCAAATCCCTGGTTTGTCCCTAAAACGAAGGTGGTTAACAACAATACAGCCGGTATGATTGATTTGACAAATTATATTGATGATGTTGAAACAAAACCGCCAAATGTAATATTGAATACGGGATTGCACATTACTTCCGACAAGCCGATAACAGCCTATTATGAGGTTGAATCTTCCCATAACGCTGAAACATGGACTCTTTTAGGCAAAAATGCCTTAGGCTACGAATTTATCATCCCAACCCAGGGTCATTATTCAAATTACCCGTATTGTTATCCGCCTGCAAGAAACACCATTGATATTGTAGCCACCGAGGACTCAACAACCGTACGGATCGTTCCTAAAGTACCCATTGTCGGGCATCCTGCGTTGGATACTTTTGCCATTATACTTGACCGCGGAGAAACCTGGAGTGGAAGCTCTATCTCTGAAGATTCGACTGCGCACCTTGCGGGAACTTTTGTTTTTTCCGACAAACCGGTTGCCGTCACCATGTGTGATGATGTTATTTTAATCCCAAGCACTGTAAATAATTCGGTCGATGCGACAGGTGCGCAGCTTATTCCCAGAGATCTTTGCGGTACGGATTATATTTCGGTACATGATGAAAATCAATATACTCCCCATAGCAGGTTTTATGTATTTGCATTCGAAGATTCAACACAAGTTATATATAATGACAGTCTGACACTATCGTCAAAATGGATCAACCGGGGAGACTCATCTGAGTTCAGGTTCCACTTTACACCTACAGGATGGGGAAGTATTCCGCACATATCATCAAATAAGCCTGTCCTGGTTTATCATTTTGCCCAACCTGATTTTATGTATCCTGACGGGTCATCTCCACAACCTGCGTCCGCAATCATTCCCCCCATTACCTGCGGAGGTTCAAGAAGGGTGACTTTTACAAGGACTCCTCCATTAGGGATGTGGGCGGAATTTGATTTAATGTTTGTAACAAAAAAGTCAAACAAAGCAAGCTATGTCTGCATTCCTCCATCCCTGATAATAGCTCCGAATCCTTATTATACTGTACCGGGAACAAATGGTGAATATGTGGAACAGGGCCTTGTATTTGGAAATTGTCCAATTGGTACCACTATTATCATAATGAATGTAAAAGGACGATTTCAGTTTTATGCAAAGACATCCTGTGCTGCCACTGACACAGCGAGTTTTGCGAAGCTGGGATATTTTTCTGATTTCAGCACATTGAACCTGGGGCCTGACAGGAGGATCTGCTCTGGAGATAGCACTCTTCTTGACGCAGGCTATGGACGTGATACATATCTCTGGAATACAGGAGATACCACTCAAACGATCTGGGCTAAAAGTGCCGGTACATATTGGATCTATACAACAGAAGAAGGCAATTGCAATTTAAGTGATACCATTCTGATATCTTACTTTTCCCATACCCCGGTAAACCTTGGACCGGACCAGATGATCTGTTCCGGCGACAGTATCCTGCTGAATGCCGGCAGTGGCCGCAATTGGTATGCCTGGAACACAGGAGACAGCACACAAACTATCTGGGTAAAGAACACCGGTAACTATTGGGTAAGGGTTCCTGATGTACATTGTATTATTTCCGATACCATTCATATATCAACTACCTCCGTACCTTCAGTTACAAATAATCCATTATCAAAATCCATTTGTTCAGGTGAATCAACAAATATTCCTTTAACCTCCAATGTTCCGGGAACAATATTTCATTGGACTGTCACCATGACATCAGGGAATGTCACCGGATTCAGCCCAGATTCTGGTCTAGTCATCAACCAGGTATTGGTCAATTCTCTTTCAACTCCGGGAGTTGTTACTTACCACATTACACCAAAAGTAGGAAGCTGTGTTGGAACCACGGTAGATTTTCTCGTTACTGTAAACCAGGGAGATTCAGTGAAAGTCACTATTTCACCATCGACGAACAATGTTTGTGCAGGAACAACGGTAATTTTCACAGCAACACCCACGAATGGCGGCTCAACGCCATCATATCAATGGAAGATTAACGGAAGTAATACAGGACCAGATAGCCCAATCTACACCTATAATCCGGCACCCGGTGATCTGGTATCCTGTGTCTTAACTTCATCAATTTCTGTTTGCATCTCAAATAATCCTGCAACATCCAATTCCATACAAATGGTCGTCAATCCATTAAATCCTGTAAGTGTTACCATTTCACCCTCGGCAAACCCGGTCTGTAACGGAACGTCCGTGACGTTCCTTGCCAGCCCTACAAATGGAGGCTCGTCACCTGTTTTTCAATGGAAAATAAATGGGACCATCGTTGGAACAAATAGTCCAACCTACACTTACAATCCGGCATCCGGTGACCTGGTATCCTGCATCCTGAATTCCAATATCCTTTGTCCATCGGGTAATCCAGCCACCAGCAACACTATCACAATGACAGTGAATCCTAATCTTCCTGTCAGTGTTGCGATATCAGCATCAGCTAATCCTTTCTGTCAGGGAAGTTCTGTGACATTTACAGCTACTCCAACAAATGGAGGAACATCTCCATTTTATCAATGGAAAGTGAATGGGATCATTGTTGGACCTAACAATCCCGTTTACACTTATAATCCATCATCCAGCGATCTGGTATCCTGCATCCTGACCTCCAATATCGCTTGTCCTACAGGAAACCCTGCAACATCAAATACTCTCACCATGATCCAAAACAATCTTCTCCCGGCAGGAGTTTCCATCCTGGTATCTACAAATCCTTTCTGTCCGGGAAATAATGTCACTTTCACGGCAACACCAGCCAATGGTGGAATAAACCCTTCTTATCAGTGGAAAAAAAATGGAGTTAATGTGGGTACAAATTCTACAACATATTCTTATAATCCTTTGAATGGTGATAGTGTCCGATGCGTTATGACATCAAACCTGACTTGTGTTTCGGGGAACCCTGTTTCTTCTAACAAAATCATCATGAGCGGAACACTTGCATCTTTAGTGACATTTACACTCTGCAACGATTCAATCACTACCACCAATGCCCAACCTTTCAAATTAAAGGGTGGAATTCCACTCGGAGGAACCTATTCAGGTCCGGGGGTCACAGGCGGGATTTTTCATCCTGCCATTGCAGGAGTTGGTACAAAAATAATCACTTATACCTATACCAATTCT
>CAIYUC010000166.1 GCA_903929315.1 uncultured Bacteroidales bacterium | reverse complement strand
TCGTTGACTCCAACTGTGCTAAAGAATAGGAACTATTTTTAAATTTGTAAAGGGCAAAAATTCCTATCTGATAAAATTTTAACCCAAAGAATTGAACCATTCCGATTATCTACTGAAACTGAGAAGCGCCCTACATATTTTCAGCTTTCATTCATTTTAAATTCTATTTATTATAGATACGGGTTTGAGGCTACGGAAACAAAAATTTGTTCAGAATGGCTATTTGGGTCTCCTGGGAAAAAAGAAGTCCCTTTCTTTATAAGAGACGGTAATAATATTGAAGTTAACGAAAATCAGTTTAAAGAAGGAACCAAATACTCTTCTTTATATCTCCAGAAAGGTAACGATATTGCAAGGGAAAATTCATTATTTCTTACTGCAGTTAAAGCACTTAATGGGGAAATCTCAAAAAAAATTGTTGATGATATTTCCAGTATAGGTGTAATCACAGGGCTAGGTTACACGAAAATGCATTCATATGCTGAGGATTCGTTGAAAGATAAAAAAATCAAATCAAAAATCGTAGATTTGCTTAAGATTGCCGATATCGGCATCACTGATGTTGGTAGGATTGAAATTAAAAAAGAGGATTTACCTTCAGATGCTCCGCCTAAACTCATTTCTGAACTTGAAAAAAATAAGAACTATTCAATTATTATCACTGAGCACAAACGATATAATAAAAAATTGAAAGAAATCAAGTCTACTATATTTCCCATGAATGCAAACGAATCAGAAGGAAGTATAAAAATGTTTGAGCTTAGTCCCTATATAATTAAGTCATTGGAACAAAAGCGAACATTGATCATAGATGAATTTGATGCAAGGTTTCATCCTTTGTTGACTAAAAAGTTGATCGAATTGTTCAACTCAAACTCAAATAAGGAAGCTCAATTTGTCTTCATCACTCACGACACTAATCTTTTACGAGCAAATTTATTACGAAAAGACCAGATTTGTTTTGTAGAAAAAGATAAATTTGGCGCAAGCCATTTTTACACATTGGTTGATTTCAAAGGGGTTCGAAATGATTCGTCTTTTGATAAAGATTATATCTCAGGTCGTTATGGAGCTATTCCGTTCTTAGGTGACTTTAATTCCTTAATTGAAGAATAACATGCCTAAGAAAACCAGCCTTGTGAAAATAACTGACATCCGAGGAGAAAAACCTTGGCTAAGAAAAGTCGGTATTTCACCCTATCCAGTTGAAAGCATAGACAAGAAGCGAACCTTTTTGATTGTATGTGAAGGATACACAGAGAAATTATATTTTAATTCTTTTCAAGTCGTGACTGCCAAGATAAAACTGTGCCCTTTAGGATGCTCAAAGACAAAATTAGTAGAATGCACAATAGCAATGGTGAGGGATGAGCAATATGATGAAGTTTGGTGTGTTTTTGACATGGATTTTAAACCAGATGTATTGGGACAATTCGAAGATTACAACAATGCTATTATTATGGCTAAGCAACATGGCTTCGAAACAGGTTATTCTAATGATGCTTTTGAATTATGGTTTGTATTACACTACCAATTTGTTGATCAAGAATTATTAAGACCTTATTATTTTGAGACATTAGGAACATTATGGAATATAGATTATGAAAGGGATGGGAAAAAACAAAGCTTTGCTACAAAAATATATCATAAACTGGAATCAGATGAAAGATCAAGTCAACAATCAGCAATAAGAAATGCAAGAAAACTCTATGAGAATCAGCGGGATAAACAATATCATTTACAAAATCCTGTAACAATGGTTTATAAATTAGTAGAAACATTAAACTCACATCTTCGAAGCTGACAACTCGTTATTGACTATTCACTTGCATATAGATTAGGTCTCCATAAACATCAAGAATAGCTATTACTTTTGCAATATCATTAATCAAATCGAAGTTAGATAATTGAATAGCCTTTGCTACAACAAGACCGCAGTACAAATGGCTGCGGCTTTTTTTTTGCCTATCTTCGCATATTATTTCATAATTCTTATTTCCTAATTCTTATTTATTTATGTCCATTGTTGCTATTGTTGGCCGTCCCAATGTGGGCAAGTCAACTTTTTTTAACCGGCTTACAGGCGGACGGGATGCTATAGTAGACTCCGAAAGTGGCGTTACACGTGACCGTCATTATGGTAAGTCTGATTGGAACGGCGTTGAATTCTCAGTGATCGACACCGGTGGATACGTCAACAGTTCCGACGATGTATTTGAAGAAGAGATCAAAAAACAGGTCCTGTTAGCGATAGAAGATTCGGATGTTATCCTTTTTATGGTGGATACTAAAGAGGGTTTAACGACTATGGATGAAGAACTTGCAACTCTTTTACGTAAGTCTGATAAAAGAGTGATCCTCGTTGTGAATAAAATGGATAACAATAAACTTTATGATAGCATCTATGAATTTCACAAATTAGGAATTGAGGAAGTTTATGGAATTTCTTCGCTTAGCGGAAGCGGTACGAGAGATCTGTTGGATGAGGTTGTGAAGTATCTTCCCGGAGAACCGGAAGTATCTGCAGAAGATGAAAAAGCAGAACTGCCAAGAATTGCAATAATCGGGCGTCCAAACGTTGGAAAATCTTCACTGGTTAATGTTTTGCTTGGGAATGAACGCGCCATCGTCACACCGGTTCCCGGAACAACCAGGGATGCGGTACTTTCCTATTACAAGTATTTTAATCTTGAATTCATGCTGATCGACACGGCCGGGATACGAAAAAAATCCAGGGTGTCAGAAAATATTGAGTTCTATTCGGTCATGCGTTCCATACGTTCCATAGAAAATAGTGATGTATGCATTTTGATGCTGGATGCCGGACAGGGAATAGAATCACAGGACATTAACATCTTCTCCCTTGTGGTAAAAAATCATAAAGGCATTGTGATTCTTGTAAATAAATGGGACCTGGTAGAAAATAAGGTTAGCTTACATAAAGATTTCGAAGAACTGATCAGGGACAAACTTGCTCCATTCAGGGATGTCCCTATCATTTTTACTTCGGTCACACAGAAGCAAAGGATATTCAAAGCAATGGAAGCCGCAGTACAGGTATATAAAAACCGTTCAAAGAAGATACCCACCTCAGAGCTGAATGATTTCTTTCTCCCGGTAATCGAAAAAACACCACCCCCAATGAATAAGGGGAAATACATCAGGATTAAATATGTTACTCAATTACCTACCCGTTACCCATCTTTCGTTTTTTTCTGTAACCATCCTCAATACTTAAAGGAGCCTTATAAACGTTTTCTTGAAAATAACCTCAGAGAACATTTTCAATTTACTGGTGTTCCGGTTGAAATCTATTTCAGGCAGAAATAAATTTATGGAAGAAGGATTCCGGGTCGATAAATGGTTATGGGCTGTGAGGATATACAAAACCCGCAGCCAGGCTACATATGCATGCAGGTCAGGCAAGGTCAGGATCAACGAACATATTGTGAAACCTGCTCATTTGGTAAAGATGAATGAAATTATTAATGTACTCATCCCGCCTTTTTCAAAGACGATAAAAGTTTTGGGATTAATCGAAAAAAGGGTGTCCGCTAAGCTTGCGGAGAACTATGTAAAGGATCTTACGCCAATTGAAGAATATCAGAAAGTCAGGCACATGAAAGAGGTGAATTATGAATACAGGGAAAGAGGCTTGGGGCGTCCGACAAAAAGACAAAGACGGGATATTGGAGAATTGAAAAAATTCCTTGATAAATAAATACCGGATGACCTCTCCCCAGCCCTCCCCTTTAAGGGGAGGGTGATATTTGAGATGGTTTTAAGAATTTTCCTTAATTATTTTATAGAATGGTTGACGTTATTTATTTAAGGTTAAATGTTCGGGGGTGTCTAATAAGTTGTAAAGTGGAAGTTTCTCGCTGAGTTTCGCTGATTTAAACGCAGAGTCACGCAAAGTTAAAACTCATGTTATCAACCTTCTGCGAAAATCTGCGAAAATCTGCGATTAATCTGCGGAAATCTG
>CAIYUC010000165.1 GCA_903929315.1 uncultured Bacteroidales bacterium | reverse complement strand
GTTGCGGATAACACTGTAGTTACCTAAATTAAAACACTCCCAAAGACTATTCCAAGGAATCCATATGATGGTATGGCTATTTGTTATTTCTACGTTGGTTGAAGATATTCAACGCCGCAGCTTACTTGCCCGCCATCTTTTGGGCGGAGCGCCGATCCGTTAGGCCGCACAAAAATATAACAATGCTAAGGAGGTTGATATGAAATTGTTAGGGATGTTGTTACTATCACTTTCTTCACTTTATACAATATTAATTGCACAACAAACTGATTCTCTTAAAACTGATCCTATTCAACCAACAAATGCATTTCAAGTCAATGTTATAAATGAGACCGCTGTTTATTATTATTTAAATTCATCTTCTCTGCGTTTAGGCTTCAGCTTTAGTTGGAATTATAGCAACACAAACCCAAGTAATGGAAAATATCAATACACGGATGCAATAAACACCTCAAACACCACGAGCCAATCGTCTTCCTCATCGAGTAATAGTAATTACTATAGTGCAATAATCTCAGCACTATATATGTTTCCATTGAACACGTCAAATCAATTACAATTTAAATTAGGAATCGGACCCACACTCACATTTAATCATAATCGATCAAATTCCGGGAGTACTTATCTTAATGATTCTATAAGAAGTGAATCTTCGGATACATATACCAATAATTCTTACGGAATAGGTGTATTGATATGTTGTCAAGTCCTTGTTCCACTCAATTCAAGTCTTCAATTGACAGCAGAATACAATCTTCTTGGTAATTATTTATGGCAGAATAATGAATCGAATTCTAACTATTCATCTTTTTTAAACAACAAACTTTCATCATCGAATATTTCTCAACAAAACAATGATTCCCAAGCTTGGCAATTTAGTTTAAACAGAATTACTTTTGGGATAAAATATGTTTTCTAAATTTTGTGCGGTCTAACCAGGTACTCCAAACTGACCGGATGAGAGTGTGTGTCAAAAGACAAGAAAAATAGAAAAGCGCACCGATATTTTGCCCATAAACAAAAAAATCCTCACCAATTTTCATTGGTGAGGATTCTTCTTTGGACTTTGTAGCGGGGGCAGGATCCCGCTTACAGCGGGATTTCGCTCGTGATGCTCACGCATCACTTGCTCAACTTGAAATTTAATTTCTTCTCGCCCCATAAAAACGAAGATGCCCCGGACAAGCCGAGGCACTTCGTTTTTGTAGCGGGGGCCCGAAGTATATTCCAAAGAAGAATTTTAACACAGGTCTGATTGTGATAAATTCTTCATTTCCAATGCTTTCCCCAATGACCTAAGGTTTAATCCGCACTATGGAATTACCTGTCGATTGCTAATTTCTACAATTATATTTGAATGTAGAAAGAGTACCGTACCATCCTCAAAGTGAGGGCTATCATGGTTTCGTGCGCTGTCGCGCTTGTATCTCATTTGACAAGAAATCCACTGAAATGCCCAGCTTGCACATAACGGCTGTTGTTTGCTGTGGTTCGGCACCAGTATTTGTCTTTGCGCGCGCTCTTATGTAGATACTTCGTAAATGCTTCTGCTTTAGTACTAACATCTATGATGCTTTAAAGGCATCAATATTAGCTATTTGCTCTTCACATGGCGGTTCGTGCAAAGGGCAAGGTG
>CAIYUC010000164.1 GCA_903929315.1 uncultured Bacteroidales bacterium | reverse complement strand
AGGTAATTTGCAACTCTCCGAAACGCAATGGCAAAGCAGTCCGGCCGGCTTAGCTAGACTACCGGACAATCAATCGAGGATGGATGGGATGCTAACCAGCAGATTCTGCGATCCATATAATTGAACGTATTTCCATTGCGCAGGAGGCTAACCCTCTTTCTGTATATGCTTTAGGCTCTCTCCAACTGGAGCGGAGGGCCATATGCGCCCCGCAAGCCGAAGATTTGAAATTTTCAAGCTGGCGCGGATTACAAATACTTACCGGTGAATAGAAATGAATTCCGGAATGGCCAAAGCTTACCAGGTCTTGAAGCTTTGTTCCTCACTGTACACATATTCATTGGTACCATCCACGATTCCCCACGCCTTAAAATAATAGACCGTGTTTCTGCTTAATCCGATGGCCATCGAAAAAGCACCTGAACCCGTATCATAACCCAGGGTAGCTGCCTCTGCATCGTTGTACTTCGCTCCGGCTGTTCCGGAAATAATGAAGCCCCTGAAACACTTTTCGTTTACATTTCCCTTGAGCAAAAAATCCTGATTGGAAAGGTAGGTCACGTCCAGGGTGATGGTAGGTGTTGATACAGACTCTTTTTTGCAACCCATCAGGATCACCAGTGCAAGGAACAATAGTTTAGTTTTCATTTTTTTGATCTTTTTTAATTAAGAAATTAAGAATATTAGAATTTCGTCTCTTTTGCGTTTGTTGCGATCCTTTTGTTCCTCAGCGAACCAGAATCGGGGAATAACCAGCCATGATTTACCAGAATCAGGAATAAAACCGGAACCTGCCTTTTAATGGTCCCTCTATTTCCTTTCAATCTGTTGTCGGACACCATCTGTTATTTTCCAATGGTAAAAATAGCCATGGCCAAATCACCGGATGGTAAGGGAATTCGAGTAATGCCGTTCGAAAATTCTTATTTTAAAGTAATCCAATCATCACAAGAGTGTAGGGAATATCAAATTATTTGTGTAGGTGAAAAGACTACTTAGATAATTCATAATACCATTTCGTATATCCATAAAGCCTTTTTGCATGAATTAAAGACCTTGCAGGAACCCTAAAATTCCACTAAAAGCACCTGCCCAAGGCAAAGGATGAACCGTGATCACATTGGATGGAAGAAGGTAAAAAAGGAAGAAAAAACTAAAAGGAAGGTAAAAACCACTCCATTCAAAAAATACAACCGGGGAACTTCTGAGCCCCTCCAAATTCGGTAAAATCGTAAAATCGATGGTTTTGCAAGTTGGAAAGCTCCTAAGGTGTCTTTGATCAATGAATGCATAATATTGCGTATAATGCATACAAATAATTCCAATATTAAGTTTATTTAAACAGCAGAATAACCCTTTGAAAACAGCCTGAAATTTTTCTGAAAATTGCTGGAAAATGCAATGAAAAAAAGTCCGTGGCTGCCCTTTTTAGGAGCCAAAAATTAAGCAATAGCTTGTATTTACTGCTATTAACTGGTTATATTCACGATTTTAACAAACTGTTTGAAAAGCACAAACCATCTCTTGCCAGCCCATCACAAACTGGAACTTTTTTTATTTTACAGCGTAGAAAATTATGAAATTCAGAAAGGCATTTAGAAAAACATAATTATATTTGCAATAAGTCTAAAAAGCCGTTTTGAGTTCACTTTTTGGAAAGAATTACATAATCTGCCTAATTGCTGTTATCCATGCGAGAATTGTTATATATCATTGCCAGTTTCCTGATTGCACTCGTTGTGTCAGCCAAAACAGTGCCAACAGTGATCAATGTATCCAGGCAGTTGAAACTCTTTTCCGTCCCCAATGGCCGTTCTTCCACCACCTACACCATTCCTACCCTGGGCGGGATTGCCATCTTCCTGGGATTTATTCTCGGATTAACCCTTACCCGCAACGGATATATCCTGCCGGGATTGATTTTCATCATCGCCGGTGTATTAATCATGTTTTTCGTCGGACTCAAGGATGACATCCTCACCCTTAGCGCAGGCAAGAAATTGACGGCACAACTCTTTGTTGCGGGTATGCTGATGGTGCTGGGTCATTTCAGACTTACCAACCTGCACGGTTTTCTTGGAATAGATTCCATATCCCTTATTCCCAGTCTGATACTTACCGGTTTTGTTTTCATCGTTTTCATCAATGCCTTCAACCTGATCGATGGCATCGACGGATTGGCTGCCGGATTAAGTATTCTCTCTTCCTCCTTCTTCGGTGTCTGGTTTTACCTGAGTGGACATTTCGAATATGCGATCGTCGCCTTTTCGCTGGTCGGCTCTCTTACCGGATTCTTCTTTTACAACGTTTACGGTAAAAGGAACAAAATATTTATGGGGGATACCGGTTCCTTGATTCTTGGAACCGTCATCGCGGTACTGGTGATTGAGTTCAATGAATTTAACATCAACCCGAATGCACCTTATGCCATTCTTTCGGCTCCTGCTGTCTCATTCGGTGTATTGATTTATCCGCTACTGGATACGCTGCGTGTCTTCGCGATCCGGATCATCCAGGGAAAATCTCCCT
>CAIYUC010000163.1 GCA_903929315.1 uncultured Bacteroidales bacterium | reverse complement strand
TTATTTCCGATTGTATCCCCGATAAGACTGCCAAGAACTCCTATAATAATAATGGAATTATTACTATTTCCTTCAAATGACATATTTTTACCAGGTTTTATTGAAGCTTCAATTTGTACTTCAAGATAACCTGGCTCGATAAAGTAAACATGAGAACTGTCGTGGAATGTTATTGTTGCGTCATTAATGACTTTTATAGGACCGCCAATGATGTAGCTTCTTTTTTCCAGTGTATCTTGATTTGTCACAGTACCGGTAAGACCAACCAGACTTTGCAAATCTTCTTTAAAACAAATATTTTATAATGTTGAGAAGATGGCATATTAGCAAAATGATGATCAAAGGGACAAAAAAACCCAACTGTATCCCATGTATCATAATCTTTTGCGAAGGAGAAAGCCTCTTCCATTGTCACGACTCCATCTTTATTCTGATCAGGGTTATAATAGGGATGACCATAACATGTATCGAAACAGTTAGCATAGGGAAATACAGGATAACTATCAGGATCATAAACCGGAAATCCAGTTTGCCATGGTTTATAATGCGTTATATCAGGGAAATATCCTCTTGCAGCTGCAGTCCAATAAAAGATAAATTCGCCATATGTGCCACCTGAAATATGACATTCGAAGCCTTCCGTCTGAGATTGAGTTACGGAAGTATAAATTGAACGATTCTTGCATTTGAAGTTATAAATAGAGGAATCCTTAAGATAGGGGATAAACCCACCTGAATGACATTCTTCTAACACGAAAATCATTTGGCCACAATTTATTCTACTGGTCCAGTTAGCAAGCGTCGTATCCATCAATGTATCTATACCTTTATTCTTCGTGTGATATTTTGGAAGCCATATATAAGAATGATTAGAACCGACCTCTCCTCCATGATCTCCAACAAAAATAAAAAGTTGATCATCAGGGTGTAGCTCAGGTATTGAGGGGTCGACTGAATCCCCAGCCAGACATCTGAAAGTATGATGAATTGTGTTTTTATAAGCGGCATAATCGATGTCATTTGAATAAGGTAGTCCATCCAAATCATTACCTCTTGAACCAACCGCCGTATCATAATGAACAAACATTTTTAATGGATCATAATGATAAACTTTCTCCAAGGTAGAATATACCATAGAAAGGTCGTTCCAAGATCTTGCAGGAGAAGTACTATCTGTAATAGTATCATCGATACCGGTGATCAAAACAGCATATAAATGAGGATTATAGGGTGGGCCGCTTAAATTTCCTGAAGGAGGTTGTGGTCGGTCACATATTTGAGCTGGCGGCGGTCCGACAGCAATAAGTTCAAAATCATGATGTATTCCCCATGGATAAGCAGGTCTGTCAGAAATTATTGAATATTGGCCATCCATCGCATCAACAAAAATATATCTACATGGATGATCCCATTCTGCAAATGGCATATCATCAACAAAAAATACCCAATTTGATTCATAAGGGCATCTTATTGGAGCACTGAATGCCAAATATAAAGGAGCATCAATTGGAATAGCATTAAACGATGCATAAACTTTAACATTCCCGATATCATCCACCAAGATGTGGTTAAGAACAAGGTCAATTGCTAATTCCCGTGGATACTGTGCCCTGACGCTTGCTGCAAGAAAAGTTGCAGTAATTAAGAAAAAAAGTTTTAATTTTGCCATGCTATAATCCTCCTATTGATTAGGTTTTTATTAACTTGATTGATTGGCAGATTTTGCCGTTTACCTTCAGGTAAGCGATATAGGCGCCGGGCTTGCAGGGTTTGCCGCCGTTGTCAAGCCCGCGCCATTTTATAAAATGAGATCCTCCTTCCAGTTTTTGATTATTTAAACACGTTATAAACTTACCATGGAGGTCAAAGACGGATAATTCTGCTATTGAAGTTTCTTTTAAAGAAAAATTGAATGTTGTCTCATCCTGGAAAGGATTAGGATAGTTTTTTAAGCTGGATGATAAAACAGAATCATGGTTTTGAGTTCCAACAATCGGATCAGTCCCAAAGTTTCCATTACCATCGTTGAAACGAATATCAACATTGTGAATACGAGAAACACTGAAACGAATTGTTACTATATCAGGAAAATTATTGTTATCCAGATCGGCACAGCAAAAACTGCGGCTTACCTCACCACTAATTTGAGGAACTGATACAAATTGTGAATCAGCCAGCTGAAAATTTCCCTGGTTGTACCAGATAATGTAGCCGGTTAAATCTTCCTTTGGCCAAATTACATCTGGGAGTCCGTCATTATTAAAATCTGCAACATTAAACGACCCGCACATAGGCTGAAAAATAAAATTAGAGATTTTCTGAAAGGTATTATTACCCAGATTTTTATATACAAAGAAAATAGTGGATGAATATCCGAGAGCATCAGCACATAATACGTCTTTATAGCCGTCTCCATCAAAATCAGAAATTGCAATATCTAATGCAGGACCCCCTGCTGTAAGTTGCAATTCCTGAAATCCTGAAGGATAACTAAAATATGCATGAACTATATTGCCACCAAGAACAACATCATATCTTCCGTCGTTCTTCAAATCACCTACTGCCAATCCTGAAATACTATATGAAACGTGATGTATTTCCAAGGCAGAAAAATTCCTATTTCCGTAATTATAAAAAACTCCCCAAAAAAGTCCTTGACTGGATGCAATTACAATATCATTACATCCATTTCCATCAATATCCCCAGTGGCAAGGTAATCGATCCCTGCATACGTATGTGTATCTAATAATTGGGTATCATTAAGATCATAATTGAAACATATTTTAATGTATTCAGTGGGAATATAAGGATCATCATGAATAAACAATATTTCGGGACGTGGACACGAATCTAATTGGGATGTTGCAATTGGATAACCTATTGCATAGCCATAAATTGAATCTGTGAAAGTAAAATATCCCCATCCCAGATTACGAAGTATACAAACCCCTCCCCAATGAGTTGCCTCATCAAATTCATTACCCACAACAATGTCATTGAATCCATCCTGATTCAGATCACCAATACAAACGGACTGTGCTTGTGGAGCGACTCTATAATCACTTAAGATATCCATTTTCAGGAATGCTGTCATCCCAAGAAAGCACAGGAGGGCAAATACTCTGTAAAAGGTTTTCATTTTTTCAATGGTTAATACCGAATGAATTTTGGATTTAGACGCTATAAAGATACATATAAATTTTCGTTTTGTCAAGTATAAAAATCCGGAAATTTCATAACGTAAAATAATCAGAGAAATATTTTAAATATCTGATAATAATATGTTTAGACAATTTTTCTGTTTTGATATGTGCACACTAGGATATATAATTTACGACAACTTTTTTGATGGAAGAGGCTATTCGGTTACAAATTTATATACTGTAATTTCCCGGTACTTTTCCCCTGATCGTAATATGGTATTCGGAAAGGAGGGTTGATTAGGCGAATCCGGGAAATGTTGTGTTTCCAGGCATAATCCATAATGCTGCCGGTAAATCTTATCATTTTTTCCACGGATCGTGCCATCGAGAAAATTACCGGAATAAAACTGGATACCGGGCTGTGTTGTCAGGATCTCTACGATCCTGCCGGATTCCGGATCTTCTATCCGTGCAGCAAAGCTCAGGTCGTTTCCCTTTTTCAGCAATACATAGTTGTGATCATAACCACCTTTGACCTGATCAATCCGGGCGCCGATGGAACAGGGAATGGTGAAATCCATAGGCCCGCCAGACACAGGGCGAAGTTCTCCGGTAGGGATCAATTCGTCATTTACTACAGTGTACCGGTCTGCATTTATCGTAAGGCGGTGACCGAGAATATCGGTGGCAGCACAACTCAGGTTAAAATAAGTGTGATTACAAAGGTTAACCGGGGTTGCATTGTCAGTGGATGCTTCAATAATTGTCTGAAATTCATTTTCACTATTTAAGGTATAAGTGACCCCGACAAGAAGATTGCCGGGATATCCTTCTTCACCATCCTTACTTAGATATGAGAGGATTAAACTGGCCTGATTTGAATCCTGTTTTTCTTTCACATCCCAAACAACCTTATCAAATCCTTTCAACCCGCCGTGCAGACTGTTGTTCCCGTTGTTTATTGCCAGGGTATAGTTCTTTTTGTCAAGGATGAACCGGCCTTTTGCAATACGGTTTGCATACCTGCCAACGATGGCCCCGAAATACGGGCTCTTTTCAATATATTGCTTCAGACTGTCATATCCTAATACAATATCTCCGGGTTTTCCGTTTTTGTCAGGAACCAGCATTGATGTAATTATCCCACCATAGTTGGTGATCTTCACCGTTATCCCATGGCCATTTTTCAGGGTGAAGAGGTAAACCGGCTTATTATCTGAAATCCCGAATTTTTCTTTCATAATAGATAGTTTTAATGAAACTGCGCCTGTTTTGCCTGATTTGTTTTCTATACCGGCACAGCCGGCCAGAAAAATCACAACCGATCCTGCAACAAGCATGATTATGTGAAGCTTTTTCATGTTGTCCGTTTTGAAAACTATTACAAACCTATGTAAAGTTAGAGAATAAACAAAAGAACAAGACAAAAATATTGGATTCACATTTTGGGAATGTTTTTACCTTTGGGCCGGTTAAAATCTAACATGTCACTTTCGAATAAAGTTGTCCTTATTACCGGCGCTTCCGGAGGGATCGGCGCTACCACAGCTATAGCATTTGATCGGCTTGGCGCCAGGATCTGCATTGCGTCCAGGAGAAAGGAAAAACTGGAACAGCTGGCCGTTAAACTTCATGACCCGTTTGTTTTTCCTGTTGATCTGTCGGAAGAGAACCAGGTAAAAAGGATGATCGATGAAGTCATTGCCAGATTCGGGAAGATCGATATTCTTATTAATAATGCCGCCAGTATTATCGTTTCTCCGGCAGAGACAGTGACGACCGGAGATATGATCAAGGCTTTCAGGACAAACCTTATCGCGCCCATGATCGCCATTCAACAAGCCCTCCCTTATATGAGAAAGCAGAGAGGCGGTCATATTATCAATATCGGCTCTCCCGGTTATATGATGGGAGTGCCCTTTTATGCTCCTTACGTATGTTCGAAAGCTGCATTATCGGCATTTACCCGGACGATGCAGGCGGAATGGGCAGGGACAGAGATCATTGTAAGTGAGTATTTCCCAGGGTATATTAAAACCAATTCCGTTCCGGAATCGAGAGTGGGTGAAATAGATCAGGATCTGCTGATGTCATCGAAACAAAATTTCCTGACCAGGACTTTTGCAAAACCAAAAACCGCAGAAGATGTGGCAAAGCAATTGGTGAAATTAGCTGAACACCCAAAAATCCTGGCATATTCATCTTTTACAATAAAACTGGGTGCCTTTATCTCGAATATTTCTTCATTCAGGCTCTCGATTGCGAAGGAAATGGCAAGGATTGCAAGGTCGAAATTAGGTATTTCGGTATTTGAAGATTTTTAGTACTTAGCAGGTAAGGCAATAGGCAATAGTGTGTGAGTTTGTGTGTGGAGGTAGGGTGAGTGTGAAAATTCATAATGCACAGTTATCATAAATTCAATAATTCAAAAACCAAACAATTCTGTATGAGAAAATCTATACCACTTAAAGAGAGACCAATCGATTATATTTACCTTGCTTTCTTTTTTGTTAATATCCTTTTTATAACCTATATTGTTGATTTGGAACAGTTGGTCATCAGTGATCCGGTCAATTTCCGGTATCCCATATGGCCTCTGCCGTTCTTAGTGGATATGGTTCACTGGTGGGGAAAAACCTTTGATCCATTGCTCATGGCCCGTCCGTCCTTCTGGAAGGCAACGATCTGGCTGGATGCCATCCTGTTCGGCCCCTTTTATATTACCGCGATCTATACATTTATCAAAGGAAAAGATTGGATCCGGATCCCAACATTTATTTATTCATCCATGCTTTTCACGATTGTTTTTATCATTTGCTGTGAAGAGATCTGGGGAACAACTCCTGCATTAAATTTACCCCTGGTGCTATTGGCCAACGCACCATGGTTTCTACTCCCTATCTTCCTGATATGGAAAATGTGGGTAAATCCGTATCCGTTTACGAGAGAAGAGTGAAGATAGCTGCCTGATGCTCGATACTCGACACTCGAAATTCATAACCAATCTTATTCCCAAACCTATACAACGAGGATCCAGTATCTGTTTTCTGTAATCCGTAATCCGTAATTACTTCACTGAGTCCAGCTTCTGTTTCATTGTTGCAATCAGTTTCATGTATTTATCACGATAAACAGAGTCCACCGGTTTCGCAGCGGGCGATTCCAATTTTAGCGGATCTGTCGGGAACCCGTTCCGATAAACACGGAAATCGAGATGCGGGCCTGTTGCAAGCCCGCTCATTCCTACATATCCGATAAGATCACCCTGTTTCACAAGAACACCGGGCTTTATACCTTTTGCATATCCTGAAAGATGAGCATAGGAGGTGGTATAAACTGAATTATGACGGATGCTGATGAACCGGCCATATCCACCTTTCCAGTTCGCTTCCGTAATCCTGCCGTCGCCCAGTGCAACGACGGGGGTACCACGTGGCGCTGCATAATCCACTCCGAAATGCGGCCTGACAATTCGCAGGACCGGATGCATCCTGGCACCTGAAAACCGGGAGCTGATCCTGGAAAATTTTAAAGGCGCTTTAAGAAAAGATTTATGCATACTGTGTGTAGCATCATCAAAATACCCCCTGATGCTGTCCTGCTCAAAATAGAAAGCATAAAAATCCTTTCCGTTGCTGGTGAATTCAGATGCAAGGATCCTGGCTGTCCCGATATATGCACTATCAACGTATAATTCTTCATAGATCACCTTAAAATGATCGCCTTTTTGTAATCCGTAGAAATCAATGGTCCAGGCATAAACATCTGACAGTCTCATTGCGAGATTTACATCAAGGTCGTTGTCTTCAAAGGTATTCCAAAGTGAAGTATGAATGATGCCTGTGGCAGCTTTTCTGACGACACTCACCTTTTTCTTATCCTGGTAAACACGAAGCGAATCCCTGAAATCATAAACGACATAATCGACATTGTTGATCTCGTAAATGAAGTACAAGGTTTTTCGAGGGCTCTTCTTATCTGTGATAGCGGCAAATTGTTGTCCTGTGTGAACCTTCCTTACATCAAATATTTTGCCTGTTTCCCTGCCAATCCTGTCGATCAGGTTAGCGGAGATCAGTGGGAAGAGGATAGTGGAGAGATTCTGGTTATTCTTCACCTTCCCATATTGGATATTGAGACTGTCGATATTGATCTTATAAGCAAACTTGTGTTTTATCAATGGTTTAATAATAACAGGAACTTCCTCTGCCGGTTTAATTAACACCCAAAGAAAGGGAATGGCAATACCAATGATACCAATTAACACAACAAACAAGAGCAGAAGTTTTACGTATCTTCTCATTTATTTAACTAATCAATTATTTAAACCTGATCACTCTCTATTTCCTCTTCAAATAATTAGTCTATGCTACTTAATATACATACCCGATATAGATGCACGTGAACCACGCACGCGTTCGGAAACGCGCGCGAACCTGAGTAATTAATAATTAACAATGAATAACTATGAATAACAATAATTTGTAATCATTCCCATCTATCAGCTATCATCTGAAGTGCAGCATAATATCTACGATCTCCGGCCGAGTACCTATCCTGACCGGTGGACCCCAGGAACCAAAACCGGAAGATACGTAGAAATGAGTATGTCCAATTTTCTTATATCCGTAGCTTAATTCATAAATCGCATTGGTGATCAGGTTCAGGGGAAACAACTGTCCGTGATGTGTATGACCGGAAAGCTGCAGGTCGGTTCCCTGTGCGGCAGCACTGGCCAGATTGAAGGGCTGGTGATCCAATAAAATAATAGGGTAGGAGCGATCAACATCTTTCATCACCTCTTCCAGTGACTTTCTCGGTTGACCGGTAAATCGCTGTTTATCCCTGTCTTCACGCCCGACAAGGTAGAACCGGTTGTCGATCAGCACCGATGTATCCCTGATAAATTTAATATTGTGCTCAACGAGGTAATTAACTGCGGGTATAACTCCACCGATATATTCATGATTTCCTGTGATTGCCCAGACACCAAGCTTTGCTGTTAAAGCTTTTAATGACTCACCCAGGTTTTGCCGTATCACCGGCGCCAGGTCTTCATCAACGATATCCCCATCCAGGATAATTATATCGGGATTTAAACCATTGATCTTATTCACAAGATAGGCAGCCCGGTTTTTTCCGATTATAACACCCAAATGAATATCCGAAGCCATCACAATATGCAAATCCCGTGAACCTTTTACAGTCTTTAAAATGTCCATATCCAGCGTCCTGATCCTTGGAAAAAGAGTATTGATATATCCGCCTAAGATCAAAACAAAAACCAGGAATACCGAAGAAAAAAAGGCTATCAGCTTTGTTTTCTGCCAGTCTGCATAAAATACTTGCGGGAAAAAATGAAAAATGTGATTCAGCAACCGTGTAAAATCTATGAATAGTACAATCAGGAAGAAATACAACATAGCGCCCAGCCAGAAAGAACCGATCCAGGTAAGGGGAGTGCTCAACCCCGTGGTTCCGGCCCTGTCGAGGAACCTGCCAAGGATAAAAGTACTGACGACGAACCAGAACCCGATAATAAACCAAACCCTGAAAGTTGAGCCAGGAGGTATTGACTGCAATCCTCTTGAAAAAATATAAAAGTTGACAATTCCGTAAACGGCCAGCACAACAGTAAAAAAAATGAAAAATGACCCCGTTTTCATAAGGTAAAAATTAATGGCCCGAAATTAAAACTTATTCATGAACCGTATCACAGAAAATCCCTGTCTATTTTAAAAAGGATTTTAAATTTGCACATTAGATCCATATACTCACCAAAGTATCATATATGAATACCGGGTTCATATTAAGCAGGTTGTTTTAATTTTTACTGTTATCTCTATGAATGCATATTTTGATTCTCCCATAGGATTCTTTGAAATAGCTGCAAGTGAACAGGCGATTGGTTCATTGTTTTTCAGGGAAGAAACATTTCCTTCAAATAAACCGTCCGGAGTGTTAAAGAATTGTTTTAACCAGTTGACGGAGTACTTCGAAGGAAAAAGGAAAATATTTTCACTCGATCTTGATCTCGAAGGAACTGATTTTCAGAAGAAAGTCTGGAATGAACTGTTAAAGATCCCTTTTGGTGAAACGATCTCATACCTTGAATTATCAGAGAGAATAGGGAATGTTAAGGCCATCAGAGCTGTGGGGAATGCAAATGGGAAAAACCCGGTCTCCATCATCGTTCCATGTCACCGGGTTATCGGGGCTAATGGAAGATTGATCGGATATGGCGGAGGATTGTGGAGAAAAAGATGGCTTTTGGAGTTTGAAAGGTCCTTTGTTCAGAAAGATTTGTTTTCAAAATAAATTTAAAATTGTCCCTTATAAAAGCACAAATTTTCAGGGCATGAGAACAAATTTGAATTAGAGGTTGTCTAAAAAGTAAGAAAAATAAAATTTCACGCGGAGTTCCGCAGAGTTTTCCGCCGAGTCTCGCAAAGTTAAAACACATGTTTTCAATATTCTGCGAAACTCAGCGTTTCATCTGCGAGCCTCTGCGAGAAAGAAAAAATTACTTATTAGACAACCCCTAATTCAACTAACAATAGATCAATAAACTCATTTTTTGTCTGATTCAAATGAAAAATATTTTATAAACCTATAAAATGAATAGAAAAACTTTGTTCCTGGTCCTGATTATTTTAAATATCTGCTTTAATCCTTGTTTCGCTCAGATCAAATCCCTGAAATTTGATGAGCCGGCCTCTTTTATGGTGAACGGAATCATTCTGGAAAATCAAAAAGTGATCGATATGGCTCATGGGATCCCATTATTTTCTGTCCTTATTGACAGTAACTTTTATTCCACTTCCCGTTCAAAGGTTTCATTTAAATCTGGTGAGATCGATTTCATTCTCTCCGACAGCATTCAGGGTATTCTGAAGATGGATAAAAAATTCCAGCCGGGAATAAAATATATCCTCCGTTTTACCAACCATTCAAAGAAAAAGCATACTATTGAAAACTTCGTTCCGTTGGGAGAAGGAAATGATAAAGTTTACATCACAGCAGGCGGAACGAAAGAATGGCCGCATTATTTGTGCAGGTCACTCCTGTACCGTCCGGGTTACGGATCGGTTGGAGTGCTTCTTCCGGATAATGCATGGCATCTTGGTTTTGCGGATATGAAAGTCAATGAGGAATTATCGCTCACGGGCCTTGCCCGCCGTGGCCAGCGGGATAAGGAGAGAACCGAAATAGATCGCTGGACGGTCACGCTTAAACCGGGAGGCTGGGCCGAATATGAAGTTTATTTTGATCTGCATAAAAAGGATTGGCATGAGGGTCTGAAAATGATGTTCCAGGATCGCTGGTTATATGATCTGACATCCTTCGATAATTCCTTGTTTGAAAGAAAAGACCTGCAGTGGATGAAGAATAAGTATATCATGGTTCTCCAGTTTGCATGGGACAAAAAATTTTATGATGCACTGACTCATCATTACAATTTTTTTCATTCGCTCACTGAATACGATTCATTGACCGGGGGAGTCGACATTTTTACTCTCTGGCCGACCTGGCCAAGATTGGGTTTGGATCAGCGAAATCAGTGGGATATGTACCGGGATTTACCGGGCGGGCTTGACGAATTAAGGAAGCAGGTAGATTTTGTTCATCAGGATGGAAAAAAATATTTTATCTCTTACAATCCATGGGATGAAGCAACAAGGAAGGAAGATCAACTGAAAGGAATGGAGAACCTGCTCCTGGTCACGGATGCAGATGGCGTGGTGCTCGATACGAAAGGAGAGTCAAACAAAGAGCTTCAAGCTGTTGCCGACAAGGTCCGGCCGGGAATTATCATGTACAGCGAAGGAATGGCGGTTCCGAAGGATATGCCGGGGATCGTTGCTGGTCGCGTTCATGATGCCCTGGTTTTACCTCCGCCTCTCAACCTCAATAAATTTATAAAACCTGATTTTGCTATTTATCGCGTCTTACAGCTTGCAGATGACAGGCTTCACCGTGAACTCGCTATTTCATTCTTCAATAGTTATGGCGTGGAGATCAACACTATGCGACCAGGAAGACCATCCTGGATCAGAGAAGAATTTGCTTATTTGGGAAGGACAACAAAAATACTGCGGGAAAACAACATGGTTTTCCATAACTACGATTGGATGCCCCTTTTGCCGTCTATGACCGATAGCATCTATGTCAATCGCTGGATTTCAAAAGATAAGACCCTTTACACAATACTCAGTCTTAAACCTGAAGGACATAGAGGTCCATTATTCGAGGTGCCTGAGTTACCGAAAGATCAGCATTATGTCGATATTTGGAATCATAAGGAGATCGATCCATTGGTAAAAAACAGAAAAACATTTGTCCCTGCGGATATTGAACCGTTCGACAAGTCTTTTCTCAATACACGACGCGAGGGAAATGTGGGATGCATTGCCTTGTTCCCCCAATTGATATCGGCTTCACTGAAAGGAGATACATTGGAATTCAAGGCAAATGCAGGAGGAAAAATCATTATTACCGGAGAAAATCCTTCTTATTCCTCAAAAAAATATACATTTTCCGCATTTGGTAATAGCATTCCATATTGGGATTATTTTGATATTTCGACAGAAAAAATAGTGATACAACTATTTGGGGACAATGAATTATTGGATGAACGGGTCCTCTTCCCGGATAATGTAGTCCCAAAGCTGATTACTGCGAGTAAAAAAACGGTAACGGCGATCACTGCACCTGATGATATGATGCTGATCCCTGAAGGAACCTTTAAGTTTTATACAAAGCGGGATTCTAAAAGCCTTGACCCTTTCATTCCATTTCCGGATCATTCGGATACTGTGCCTGTTCATATAAATAAATTTTATATGGATAAATACCCGGTGACCAACCGGCAATTTTTTGTATTTATGAAGATGGCGAAGTATTACCCTAAAGATACAAACAACTACCTCAGGCATTGGAAGAATAAGAGTATTCCTGAAGGTCAGCAGGATTATCCTGTGGTTTATGTCAACAGGGATGATATGAATGCATATGCCAGTTGGGCCAGAAAGCGCTTGCCAACCGAAATGGAATGGCAATATGTTGCACAGGGAACAGATATGCGTAAATATCCCTGGGGAAATCAGATGGATTCGACCAAATGCAATTATCATCTTAATCATCCGACTTCAGTCAGAGCATTCCCTGGCGGGGCAAGCCCTTTTGGTGTGGAAGATATGATTGGTAATATCTGGCAGATGACCAATGATGTTTACGATATCGGATGTTATTATTATACTATCATCAGGGGAGGGAGCTATTATCATCCTGCTTCCAGCATCTGGTACGTGACCGGCGGACCTTTACCGGCAGATCACCCGGAAATGCTGCTGCTGCTTTCTCCCGGTCTGGATCGTAACGGGACTGTTGGTTTCAGATTAGTAAAGGACGCAGAAGAATAATTCTCCCCTCCCTTGTTGGGGAGGGGCAGGGGGAGGGGTCAAAATTTTAATAACCAGGCGTCTTTAAAAATTTTCTTTACCTCCCGTAAGGCGCTGTCTGCTTTTGCCTTAAAATCAAATTCCATGATTGAAACGCGGAATTTATTTTCTTTTTCAAGGATCTTTGCATCAGTATAACCTTGTGATTTCAAGGATTCTGCCGTTTTTTTCAATTCACTTAAAGGCAAAAGACTCTTAACGATAATATAGATTTTTTCTGTGCGGATTTTTATGATTTCAACCGGGACAGCTTTTACTGAATCAGAAGACAATTGCAAGTGTTTTATAGGTTTACCAATCTTTCCGGCCTTTTTTTCAACCGGTGGCGGAGTAACAGGGGATTGTTCAACCTTTGGGGACTCCGGAACCACCATAGGTTTTTTCTGAGAGACACTCCCGCAAATATTAGGTTCTCCATTGGTATCAGGAATTTCACCAAACCAGGCCGAGGCATAGTTTTCATAGATTGCAATACCAATCGCGTTCCATTTTCTCCCTTCCCACTTTCCCGCATTCATTAAAAAACTGTTGAAATAGTCAATGGATTTCCAAAAAGGAATGATACTGTCGATGTTTACAGGGTTATTTTCCCAATATACGATCTCATAACCTTTTCCTTTGTATTTAGTGAGCTCTTTTGGTTTATCCCAGACAGAATTTTTTTTGTTTTCATCTCTGGGGTAACAAAATGGTTTCCACGGTCCTTTATCGGACCAGGAATGAAAATTACAGGGTAGTTGATCAGGATGATGGAAAAAAAGATCTTTGACATGAGCAGAAGCCACAAAGCACAAGGATTTCGACAGAGGAATAGGAGGGAGGTCGAACCGGTTACGGTATTCATTGATCATGTTATAAAGTTTCATTTCAAAGGCTGAAATGCAGAAACCGGCCGGTACTTCAGGCCCTTCCCTGGTGGGCTGGCTGAAAAGCAATGATTGACCACCGGCACTTATAAGAATAAATAAACAAAGCTTTGGAAGGAACCTCATTTTGCTTTTGTTAATGGCAACTTTTGATCCGCATTGATTGTAAGAATACGATCCTTATCGATAAGTCTTCCAAAAAAAGCAAATCCACTTGAATTATTTTCTATCTTTAGAAGTAATTGATTCCACCCTTTTTTCACGCGGATATATAATTCAGCCTGGTCAGGCCGTGCACTCCGTATGTTTTGAAACCGGTATACCTGCTTATTATTGAAAAAAACCTTAATCCCATCATCCGAGCCAATGAAAAATGGAATGACTGTTTCTTCAGGTGAATAAATATAGCTTACGGCATAACAAACTGCCCGTTCATTGGGCTTTACAAGATTGGAAAGTGAAACATACCCCAGGTCTGGTGTTTTAATATATTGCCAATGCAATGGTTGCCTGTTGACACCGGGGTAAACATGTTTAATATCAACAGCTTGCTCTGGCGGAAATACAGAGTCAATGCCCGACCGTGAATTGTCCCGTCTCCGGGGATCCGGGAAAGGACCGATAACATACCAGTCGGGGATCCATATTCTTTTTGGTTCGAGACTAATACCATCCAGGCCTGCATAATATCCGGCAGAACTTTCGTTCTTCCCTTCTATCATAAAATCAAGAATAACACGGTTATATGGGTTTGACAGATCAGGGATAGATATTTTGCCTCCTGGGTGGATCGTCGGGTAGTATCCGTCGATTTCCCCGACTTTTTTATCTCCTACCCAAATTCCGACATTTCCGTAATTGGGACCTTTGGTATAATACAGGTTGACCGTGTATGAAATGTCCTGAAGGTTCTGAATGTTCAGTGAAAAAGAGTCTTTTTCCTGCGCTTCGATCAGCAATTGCTTTGATCCGCTCCATTCGGGACCATAATCCGTCATATCCATAATCTTGGATTTGATTTTACCCAGGTTGAATTTTAGTTTTTCAGCTTCAAGGATCCTGTTTGGAGTAACAACTCTTAAAGGTATTCTTAACCCCGCTTTGAGTATCGGTTGCATTTTTTTATGAGGCTCGGTCTGGTACCAGTAAACTGTACTGCTGTAATCGGCAATTTCGGTGTTTTTCTGTCCATGCTCGATGCTGAAGTTGATGGATTTTTTGAACGGGATCGGGTCGGTGATATGAAAACGGTAAGCAGCAATCCTTCCCAGAGAATCATCCTTTAAAATCAATCCGTTATAAGGGCCTGCAAATTCACCGTTATTAAAGTACCATCCTCCTGAGAAATAATCTACCGTTCCTGTACCCTGGATCGATGGATTCTTTTCCCCGTCGATATAGATCTTCTCATTGCCTTCAAGATATGCAAAGCTTCCGTCATAAGATTGGATGTTTAAATTGAGACCTACGATATGTCCTGTCCCTTCGGTTTTTAATATCGTATAGTTGGAATCATAATCTGTCCGGATAACCCTATGCCAGTATGCATGCAGGTATCCTATATCCCTCGAGAGATAACCTTCTATTTTCTGATAATCGATCTGGTAATAGAATCCGTAAACTTCTTGTCCGGATTCATTGACAATCTCGATTTTTGCCGATTCTTCAAATGGCATGGGGAAGAAACAGGTATAGCCACCGCTGGTCATACTCAGGTAAGGGGTCGTGTAGGGTTTGTATCCGAAACCACATCCGAAAAAATCACCGAAAGGGACATTGATCGAAGGATCGTCTTCATCGTCCCAATATATTCTAAGCAGAATTTGCCGCAACATGCCAGGGTCTTTTGAATCGAGGGAAAACCATACCCTGGTGATTACACCCGGTCCCTGTGCATTCAGAATAGTAACCGTTTTCCCTGAAGGTATGCTGATCCGGTCATTATTTCTTCCCGAAGTATCATAACTTGATACCTGGACCAGCTTGCTTGATTTCAGATAAGGTAATGCGCCGGGTGACAGTAGTTTTTCAAGATCCGTTTTATTGGGAGCGTCACAGGATGCCAGGAAAACCGAAATGACCAGATAAGCGAAATATTCTGTTCTAAGTATTCTTTTCATTATAAAAATCTGTACTACCGGTAAAATAGCATAAAAACACTGCAAAGTTCGCAAAGAATTTCATTTAAAGACAGAATATATATTAGAATCTTGCAATAGGAGTTTAACCACCATGAGAACTATGCTTGCACAAAGGTCACAATGAAAATATTAATAGTGGTCATGGCGTAAAGCATTGTGATCGTTGTGGTAATGGCAAATAACGGATCCAAAGAAGATGGTTGTGATCAGATAGACAGCAATCTCAGGACTAATTCTTATCGGGTTCATCCTCTATAGAAGGAATATTGTTAAATGATTCCTCGATCAGCAACTTTGCCATGATGGAATCCCAGATATAGTTGGAAGGACAATTCAGGACTTCATTATCAGGGCTGTAAGATTCCCAGAAATTATGGTTTTTCGACAGTTGGGTTGTGACGCAAAGCATTAAATTATCCGCCAGGCCTTTTGCAATATTATTATAGCCATAGTTGCGGAGCCCTTCATAAACCATATAATCCCAAAGCAGCCAGACAGGGCCGTTCCATTTGCAGCAATAATCTACATATGGACTGTACCAGGGATCCTGGGCTGACAGCGTCGGGATACCGTATTTCCTCCAAAATTTGGCAGGGTTGATCAGGGTCTTGACCAGGCGATCAGCACGGTCTTTGGGAGCAACTTCTGCCCACAAGGTCAGAAATCCGATGATCTCCTGCCTTTTGAGATCTCTTGTCATATATGTGAAGGAGTAATCCTTTTTATTCACGGAATAATAGAATCCGGTGGATTCGTCCCACATACGTTCATTCACCAGCCTCGATACAGAGTCTGCTTTTGCTAACCATTTGTCCGCTTCACGATACTTGCCAAGTTCTCTTGCCATCTTTGAAAGGGAGCGTTCCTCTTTGATCACCATACAGGTAAGATCAAGACATTCGAGTTCATCCGAGATATCTTCCTTGTCAACATCAAGATAACGTTCTGCAGATACCTGGAAAACCGCATTGTACCAATCCCGTACATTTTCAATGATACCATTGGGTCCCCATTCAAATGTGCCATCCTTGTTGGTATCCCTGTTCCTGATCAGCCATTCAACATATTTACTTCCGGATTGATAAGAGTCCTGCAGGAAAAGTTTATCATGACTTACCTTATAGATCTCCCAGTTGATCCAGCTGAAAAAAGGAGCGGAAGTAGTCGGTTTATTGTTATGGGGATAGTCCTGCATTCCACGAGGTCCATGCCGGTATGCAATCAATCCGTCAGGACCTTGCTGTTCCATATAAACCCTCTGCGATCCTTCAGCTGAAACCGGATCCAGGTAAGCATAGGCAAGCATGCTAAGAGATTCATGAAGCACCTGGTGCCCGTGTCCCCAACCCCAAAGAGGATTTCTCGAAAAAGAATAAAAGTTAAAGCTTGTCTTTCCCGACGGAGGATACATGCATCCTCTCACAAGGTTGAAAGCACCCAGATAAACCTGTTTTTCAGCGTCCGTTTCAAATTGCAGTTTCGGAATGGTCGAAAACAGTTTGAGATTATCTTCAAAAAATTCCTGCAAGGACAAACTTTTTAACCGGGTCATCTCATTTTTAAGCGAATCAGCGTTCTCGTTTTGTGCCTGAACTCCTCTCAGATACCGGAAACTTATCTCTTCACCGGGATTTAACTTAGACTTTAGATGAAGTGCAATAAAATCAACATAACCAGCATCTTTAAGATTCAAAGTGTCGCTTCTTTTGGAAGTATAGAAATCGGTTTTGATCACGTTATAAAAATCGTTCATATCCCCTGAATATCCTCCATATGAATAAACCTTTTCCCCGGCAGTAAAAAAGTCCCTTGTCCGGGTGGGGTATCCGTATTCTGTTTTCAGACTGCTGATCAGGCGGTAGGGACTTTCGTAGCGATGTGTGATATAACCGTCATTTGGTTTATCATAAGCAATGATCTGAAGTGAATCATTGCCGGTTTCAAGAACAGGATAGACAGATATTTGATGAGGGACATTATCCGTATTTTTTACCTGCATATCGACAATTGCAATTTCAGAGCTATAGACCAGGAAGGTTTCCTCCACATGGATCCCCCGGAATGGCTCATATTCCATGATCATCATATCCGGAAAAGAATACTTGATAACAGGTTTTGCAAAATATTCACCAGTCTTGCTGATCACGACCTGGTCTATTTTCCAGATAGCAAATAGTGTCCCTGCATGATCGCTTGAGTAGCTTACCGGGCTGCAATCCGAATAATAATCCATCTTATAGGCCTTATCCCCATACAATCGTGATCGCTGCATTGCAGCTGCATAAGTAGTATAAAGAGGATCACTGGCTTTGGCGCTCATTTCGAGATAGTCCGCTGTTGCAATGGAGGACTGAGCCGTCATCATTACGGGTAGGATCATATATGCCAGAAAGAAGAGAGGGTACCTCATAAGATTGCGAATTTTACCCAAAGTTAAGGCAATTCAATAGAAAATGAGTAGTTTTTCCTCACCACGGAGACACGGAGACACAAATAGTTTATAATCAACATATTATTTTTCTGTGTCTTTGTGTCTTTGTGGTGAAGAAAAATTCAAATCAATCAGAAACCTTGCTGCCAGCCCCGCCCATATGTATGTCTTGTTCCACCCGGCCTGGCGGTCATCTGCACTGTAGAATTCCCAGAAAACATGATCTTTCTTTAAATGCCAGACCATGTTGTCAAGAACCTTATAAGCCAGCTCTTCAGCCTCTTTCTTATACCCATAGTCAAGCAGCCCGCGGAACAATAAATAGTCCCATTGAACCCAGACCGGGCCATTCCAGTAACCGACCGGGTTGTAATAATCGTCTTTTGCAGAAAGAGTGGGTACTCCAAAGGATCGCCAGAATTCATCCGGATTGGTCATGATATGAACCAGCATTTTTGCCCTTACCGAATCGCACACACCCGCCCACAAAGGAAGAAACCCGATGATCTCTTTGATCTTCAGATCGCCCGGTACGCGGTAGGTAAACGACTCATCATTCCTGTTTATATTAAAATAAAAACCCAAATCCTTATCCCACATATATTTATTGATCAGTTTCATCCTGTTTATGGTTTCTGATTTCCATTTCTTTGCATCTTCCGTGAATCCTGATATTTCAGCCATTTCAGAAAGTGACTGTGCTTCCTTCACCAGCATCGAATTCACATCCACTCCTTCAAAATTGGAAGGCCACCCGACTTTATCCCAAACCGCCACCCTGGCATCTCTTACGGATTCCAGTTCCGCTTCGGCTCCCCATTCACACAGGCCGTTCTTATTGGAATCCCGCTGAATAGTATAATACTCATAAAATTTCTTACCTGAATTATATGCATCCTTTAAAAATTGCTTGTCCCCGGTAATTTTATAGATCTCAAGATTTTCATAATTGAACCATGGAGCTGAGGTGGTGAATTTCCCATTATATTCAATAGTCTCATCAAGATATGGCCCGGTCCTGTAATTAATATAACCGTCGTCATGCTGCCGTTCGAAGTAAATCCGCTGGGAATTCATGGCTCCCTTTGGGTCCATATATGCATAAGCAAGCATCGACAAACTTTCATGAAAGACCTGTCCGCCATATCCCCATCCCCATTTCGGCTCCCGTGAGAAAATATAATAATTGAATGAACATTTTCCTTCCGCGGGCATCATACATTGACGGAGCAATGAAAAACAGCTCCAATAAAGCATTTCAAGACCTCTCGCTGGCAAAGGTTCCTGCTGATTAATAAAACTCTGTTGGATGGGAGGAATAGTTGAATACATTCTCTCATCCTCCCTGATTAGTTTGTCCATCTCCAATTTTAATAAGGGATCAGCTTTCCTGTAAAGATCCGGTACGCGGATTTCCGCCTCTTCCAATCCGGTTAAGAGGCGGAAATGTGTCCGTTCACCCGGTTGTAATTTGAAATTCCTGGCAATGATAATTCCTTTAATAACTTTAGCCTTTCGTTTCCGCAATAGAATAGATCTTTTAAGCTCATTAAAGGGATCGGCCTTGTTAAAAGTGGAAGAAGATCGTTTGAGTACAAAAGTTTGCAGGCTATCCTGTTGAATATTCCCGAGAAGGTACCCTTTCAGCTTTTCAGTCATGGGGATTTGATGTTCAATCATCCAGCCATCTCTTTTTTTAACGAAAGGGAATGTATAGAAATCATAGGGGGTTTCATGGGTGATGTCATTCATGGTATCGTCGGAAGGATAATAGAAATATGGAAATAAGCCGATCTCCTGTGGGAATTTTGATTCGTTTGTGATCATAATATCCTCAACCGCCTGGGTTGAGGAATAAACATCAAAAAATACCTCCACGCGAATATCCTTAAAGGGATAATAATAATATCTGACCAGGTCGCTGTAAGAAGTCGTCACAACAGGTTCCCGGTAAAGTTCTTTTAATTTAAAACGAACTTCCTTTCCCATTTTCCATTCAAGTCCGAGATTCAGCCCGTCACTGTTGATGAATTCAACTCCACTCTCATCATCGTACCACATGAACTGATACCCTTGGTCGGTTTTATATGTGGAACGATTTATGGGCGCGGCATAGGTAGTAAAAAGGGCATCATTCCGTGTTGCGTTCAGGCTGGATAGATATTGCGGGTTTCCGGGAATAGGAAATTCCATCAATGCAACGATCATGAAAATGATTTGAATTTTCATTATTTCAGGGTTATCACAACGGTTTTCTTCACATATTTGTCAGTCACCGGATCGAATATCACTCCAATCCGGACAATATCGCCTTTGATATTCTCTATATTTCCATTCTCAATCCTCTCAATAGCTTGTCCATGAAGATAAACTTCGATTGACTCCGAACTGGCTCTTTTCCCTTCCAGATTGATCTTATACTGGTTTCCTTTGAAGTTCACCGAAAGGATCCGCAGCCCTTCTGCAGGATCTCCCGGGTTCGGATCCGGAACCGCAGGCAATACACTGATCCCTTTTTCATATTGAATTTCCAGGATACCTTCCTTTTTTAACTGAATATTCATGAGAAGAGAAATATATTGCTTCAAATTAAAAACGGTAAAAGGGATCTCTTGGCCATTCATCTGAATCTTTTTGAAAATTGTGCCGGCAGGGTAGGTAGGGGTAAATTCTATCGTTACAGGCTCCGGTTTCACCGAAGTAAAAGAATAAAGGTATGTTTCTGATGTCCTGTTCATCCTGAAACTGATTACCTGCTGTCCAATCCTTATGTTCTCTACCGTAAGTGAATCCCAATTAGCAGGCGGATGAGGTGCAAGTATGACTTTGTTTTCCTGTGCTCTTATAACCAGTCCGAGCAAGCCTTCGATAGCAGGTTGGAGGACCATTGTTTCCGACCAGCACTGGTGAGGGCACACACCTGAGGGCTTATATTCAGCGCCATTCAGCACCTCTTCTACAAACCCTTGTCCCCAGTTCTTGTACACTTTCAGGTTGTTCATCAGGTGTGAAAAACCCTGGGGGTAATTCCCATAGTTAAATTCAGCCAGCGCTGTCCAGCCTGTAAAAAGAGGCCAAACACTCCCGTAATGATATCCTGCCGGGTTAAACCAGGGACTGTCATCCCTGATGATCCGGGTTCCCCAATTGGTGGTAAACGCGTTTGAAGCATATTGATCTAAAACCAGTTTTGCCATTTCTGTATTACAAAGCCTGAAATATAACGGAACAGCAGGTAAAACGGTAGGTTCAGACCGGAATGAACCATTTTTATTTTTTCCGTAGGAATAAAAATTATTGTCTTTATTCCAGAAATCAGTATTTATTATACCCCTTATAATACCGGATTCACGGTGATAGCTTTCTTCTTCAGCATCTTTCAGGAAATGGGCCATGTTTGAAGTTTCCTCCAAGGCTTCGGCCCAGCATCCGGCCATATATAAAGTGGCGTGTGAGCCATACAGCTCGCCACCTTCCACCCAGCCATGGCCTACATTGGTATTTTCGATAAGATGATCTTTGTCCGTATCAGTAGAGAAACAAAAATTCACAGCCTTTTTAATGTTTGGCCAGCTTTTCCGGAGAAAAGCGGTATCGTTCGTATGACGAAAATATTTGCCTGCAAGTATAATATACAAAGGTGTTGCATCTGCCGCATCATAATGAACAACCCCGGAAGTTGTTGCCTCATGGAATATCTTGCCGGAGAGATCCTGATATTTCTGGTAAAATTCAAGCTCTGCCTTTACTTTCGTAAAATCGCCATAGTCGAGCAAAGCAAAGCCACTCCATTCCCCATCCCTTCCAAAATACCAGCCATAACCGGGTCTTCCGTTCACTTTCTGACCACCATCCCATCCTCTTTTTGTAGTGGAATAACCTGCAACAAGAGATTTTCCCATTCCCGGGGTATTGACAAAGAATCGGTCTGTGGCTAACAATGCCCATTTGTATCCCTGGTTAAATTCCTCATCCGGTGTTGTTATTTTAAGACTTTTCTCAAGAAGATCCTTTGTATGTGCAGTTTCATTGTCAAAGACCAACTGAGGATCACGTATCGTCTGATCGAAATCCTTTATTGTCTGGTCATATCCTTCGTTTGTTGCACTGTAAACAATGTCCATCCTGTCATTCATCTTTAAAGAATACGTCATAAGTCCCATCACCTGGAACCGATCTGTCGGGATACCTTTCCAGCCTTTATCAATACTGTTATATCTGAATCCTGAAAACTGTCCGCTTATCATTTCACCGGGTTTCTTATTGCCACCGATCATTGCAACAAAATCACCCGATTTATCTTTCACTACCAAAGCATGATAATTTGTGTCAAGCGAATGAAAAATTGTTCCCGGGACCTTTTCGGAATAAGGCCACATCAATCGTAAATTGCTTTTAACTTTCAGGATCAACTCAGCCCCATAGACTCCTTTATATTCATAATGGATCACACCCGCCGGCATGACAGGGTCATCAACGATAATTTCTGTCAGGTAGGCTCTTGGAAACTTATAGATCCGTGAAAAGAAAGAGGGATTCACCTCGATTTGTGGTCTTTCATCACCGAGCCAGAATATTGTATCCTTATATTCGAATTTAATCCCCACTTCATAATCCCTGAAAGCCATAAAAGGATGCGCCCAGATCTCTTCAATACTGCCGTTTTCATTGCCCATCGTCAGCATCCGTTCTCCCGCAACATCCCAGTAATTGCCCGATGAAAACCGCCCGGTAAGGGTAAGCGGCCCGTTACCGGTTATCCATGTCTTGCTTTCCGGAATAGCTGAAAAGCTTGAATCTTTTCCTTTGTTTTGCCCCGGAAATTCCAATACTTTATTCGGTTTATAGTCCCAGTAAAAGATCCCTGAACCAGGTTTTCTTGTGACCA
Organism: uncultured Bacteroidales bacterium; assembly: GCA_903929315.1. GTDB lineage: Bacteria > Bacteroidota > Bacteroidia > Bacteroidales > FEN-979 > CAIYUC01. Next base: position 17,734 of record CAIYUC010000163.1, on the reverse strand, counting down.
GGTAATGAAATGCATTTCTGAAAAATAACTCCAGGTGTTCCCGGTTATAATTTGGCATAGAAAAATAGGTATAGGATCCTACCGCCAGAATTTTTCCTTTACCCTGATCATACTCAAGGATCAGTTTTGAATCTTCCCTGAGGAAAATATAATCCCAATCGACAGCTACGACTTTTCCATTTGCCGGTAAATGATTGTCAAAATAGCCAACTTGTCTTACCGTCATGTCTTTATCGGGACGGTTTACATAAGCTCCCCCGTTCATGCCTTCAAAAACAGGATGTTCACGGAAACCATGAAATCCAAGACGCCTTCCATAACCCTCATCAATACATGATTTAAACCGTATTTCCGGTGGAACCGTTTCCAATCCAAGATTTACCAGGTAACGAAATGCATCAAGAGATAATAACAGGTTGCCTCCTTTCTCCAGGTATTGACGGATTGCATGCAATACTTTTTTCCCGTTCTCAATATCGGAAAAGGCTGTCGTATCAGGCCTGTGGAACCAAAGGGCATTGAAACGGTTAAGGATTTTCGGATCCTTTTTAATTTCCTGGAAAGTGATGATGGAAGAGGAATATCCTTTGCAACCCCCGAGAAAGTCAAAAGCTGCTTTTACTTCCCTGTCGCTTGTTTCATAATTAGTTGAAGTGATAAATCCAATATGGTAGTTGGAATCGGTGGCGTTAATAAACTCACCCCTGCCTTCGGCTTCCCCCTCTCTTGGAAAGAGAGGGGGATTAAGGAACTGAGTTTCTAAGCTAAACTTCCCCCTCTCTTCCTTTAAGAGAGGGGGACTGAGGGGGTGAGTTTCTGGAAGACCGGCTAAAACCGTACACGAACAAATACAGAAAATCAATAATGAACAGAAACGTTTCATAATAAGCCTGTTAATTCCCGTAGTGATGCAATTACCGGAAAACCCGACCCAGAAAGTCTTTCCGCAGAATGATGCCCTTCCGGGATCAGGATACAATCCATGTTCAGCTCCTTTGCCACTTCAGCATCATGTAAAGTATCACCGATAAAAAGCAATTTTTCCACTGGCAAACGCAGGTCGGTAATAAGTTTAACTCCTATATCTGTTTTCCCATGGGCATAATGGTCGTCCAGACCATATATCTTGTCGAAAAATGTTGCAATGCCTGATTCCTTTATCTCTGTCCTGAGTTCATTTTCCTCCCTCGCTGATAAAACCGATTGTGGGATTCCTTTCCCGGATAATTGCAGAAGAATTTCCCGTGCTCCGGGATGGAGCGTACATTCCCTCTGACGGAGGTTATATAAGTTCATAAAATCCATCCCGACTTTTTCAAATGGTTCCTTTTCAAAGTCAAACCCCAGCAACAGGTAATAATCTTTAACGGGGAAAGAGAATATATCCCTGTAACGCGTAAGTGTAAGAGGTTGCAGTTTTCGTTCAGTCAGCATACTGTTCATCACATCAACGCAAAGCCAGGCATCATCCAGAAGGGTGCCATTCCAGTCCCAGAGAATATGAGAATACCGGGTAAGATCCAGTTTCATGAAAATTGTACCTTTGATGCAACAAATTAAATTGAACTCCAGGATAAATCCCAGGAGGTTATATGCGCATCACACACACTTCAGGTTGTGCAAAAAGTGTTTTTTATTTCTCGCAGAGGCTCGCTGATGAATCGCTGAGTTTCGCAGAGGGTTGATAACAAATATTTTAACTTTGCGAGAAACCTTTAAAATTCTACTTTTTTGTTAACGCCATATGCGGTGAGGCTTCAAAAACCAGTCAAAAATAATGAAAAAAGGATCATCCCGTCTTGAATTTCCCCGACCTTAATACATATCTCGAAGAACTTAATGATTGCACTCTGTGTCCAAGAAACTGCCATGCGAACCGTTTCTCGGATGAATTGGGTTGGTGCAAAACGGATTTTTCCTTTCCTGTCTCTTCCGTCTTTGTTCATCATGGGGAAGAACCGCCGATCAGCGGTAGTGAAGGGATATGCAATATTTTTTTTACCAACTGTAACCTTCAATGTATCTTTTGTCAGAATTTCCAGATCAGTGACAATCGTATAAAAAGGGATCATACAGGAATGACATTGGAGAAAATCATTGCAAAGATCACCGCAATCCTGGACTCAGGTGTTTCCCGTGTCGGCTTTGTATCTCCTTCTCATGTTATCCTGCAGGTGAAGGCCATTATCAGTGCTATTCATTCCCTTGGGTACAAACCTGTCTGGGTTTACAATTCTAATGGATATGATAAAATTGAGACCCTACGTTCATTGGAAGGATTGATCGATGTTTATCTCCCGGATTTCAAGTACAGTGATCCTGCTCTTGCATCAACATATTCTGATGCGCCGGACTACCCGGAAGTTGCCGCAGGCGCTATAAAGGAAATGGTCCGGCAAAAAGGCCCGGTATTACATCTGGGCGATAAAAGAACAGCCGAATCGGGAATTATCATCCGTCACCTTGTTTTACCAGGGCAGGTGGAAAACAGCGTAAAAGTCATCCGTTATATTGCCGAGGAAATTTCACCCGGGATACATGTTTCTCTTATGTCGCAATATTATCCGACCCCAAAGGTGCAGTGCCATCCTGAACTCGGCCGGACAGTACTTCCTGATGAGTATAACAGAGTAGCTGACGAAATGATAAAACTTGGGATGGTGAATGGCTGGATACAGGAATTGGAAAGCTCTGATCATTACCGGCCTGATTTTGAAAGGGAGCAGCCTTTTTAACAATGAACAATGAAGAATGAACAATGAATAATGATCAGAAAGCAGTTATCAGAAATCAGATTCAAATTTATAAGTTAATCAAATTTTTCGCTACTTTTACACAGGTTTATATCCTATCATTTTAAAATTCTTTAATCAATAAATCAACAACTTAACATTATGAAATCAAAGCACCTGCTCCCTTTCATTATTTTCTTCCTGTTCTCATTTTCCACTTACGCCCAGGATACACCAAAAAAAGCGGATTCCGGGTATATCTTCACTGTTGTGAAACAACTGCCTGCAACCTCTGTCAAAAATCAATCCCGATCCGGAACCTGCTGGAGTTTTTCAGGAACTTCTTTTCTTGAATCTGAACTGTTAAGGATAGGGAAGGATTCGGTTAACCTTTCCCCTATGTTCTGTGTAAGGAATGCATATTCTGATAAAGCCACAATGTACATCCGGTTCCAGGGTAAGCATAATTTTGGTAGTGGAGGAGAGTTTCACGATGTAACGAATGTCCTGAAAAATTATGGAATGATCCCTTATGATATATATACCGGCAGTGTTATTGGAGAGGAGAATCCTGTTCATGGGGAAATGGATGCAGTGCTGGAAGCCGATGTAAATGCTGTTCAGAAAAACAATAATCGTAAGCTGACCCCCGTCTGGCACCAGGGTTTTGAAGGTTTGCTCGATTCTTATCTCGGGAAAATTCCGGAAAAATTCACATACAAAGGAAAGGAATATACACCAAAATCATACGGCCAGTCACTGGGTCTAAATCCGGATGATTACGTCGAACTGACATCCTTCATACATCATCCTTACTATTCCCGATTTATCCTGGAAATTCCAGACAATTGGGCATTGGAACAAGTGTATAATGTTACAATTGACGACATGATCAGGATCATCGATAATGCGATCAATAATGGATATACCGTGGCATGGGGCGGGGATGTAAGTGAAAAAGGATTTTCATGGAAAAACGGAGTCGCGATCGTGCCTGATAAAAATGCTCCCGAACTTGCAGAACTTGAAAAAGAAAAATGGGCGAAAATGACCAGCAGTGACAAGGATAAAGAACTTTATAAGTTTGATAAACCATTACCGGAAAAAGTAATCACGCCTGAAATGCGTCAGGAAGAATTCGATAATTACAGTACTACCGACGACCATGGGATGCATATTACCGGAATTGCAAAAGACCAGAAAGGGAACAAATATTACATTGTAAAGAATTCATGGGGTACGGAAAACACGAAGTACAACGGTTATTTCTATGCTTCCGAAGCGTATGTAAAACTGAAGACCATCGACTTAATGATTCACAGGGATGCGGTTCCAAAAGATATCAGGAAAAAATTAGGCCTCTGAATCTCTGATTAATTTACCACTTGCCCGCCACTTTCCCTTTAGCGTAGGATACTTCAATGCTTTCTCCAGCAGGGACTGATACTTTGTGCGGGAAATGATCTCTGCCCCCAGGCTGACCAGGTGATTCGTCTCGATCTGTGCATCAACCAAAAGAAAATGATATTCTTTCAGCCTTTTCACCAGGTGATAGAGTGCAACTTTTGAAGCATCCGTCATGGTGTGAAACATCGATTCTCCGAAAAATGCTCTTCCAAGAGAAACGCCATAGAGTCCTCCGACAAGGGTTCCATTATAATAAGATTCAACGGAATGCGCATAACCTGCACGGTATAGTTCTGAGTAGGAATACTTCATCTCTACGGTAATCCACGTTCCCTCCAGTGCCCGTTTTTCCACCGATGAACACATATCCACAACACGGTCAAAATCGGTATCAAACTTTACTTTAAAAATCTTTTTTTCCAGTTTCTGTCGTAAACTATGAGATATCCTGAATTTCTCCGGAAGGAAGATGAGCCTTGGATCGGGAGACCACCATAAGATAGGCTGTCCCTCGGAATACCATGGAAAAATACCCGATGAGTAAGCGGAAAGCAATCTCGCTATGCTCAGGTCCCCGCCAACTGCAAGCAACCCGTCATCCTCCGCTTGTGAAATATCCGGGAACAGGATTTCTTTTGTCAATTGAAAAACCGGCATGAATATCAGACCTCATTTAAACTTTTTAGCAGCAGATCACAACAAAGATCAATCTCATCATTCGTGATGGTGAGTGGTGGTGCAATACGGAACGTATCCGGCTTAAATAGAAACCAATCGATGATGATCCCATTGGAGATCATCGATCCTGTCAGCCGGTTGTGCAGCTCCGGATCTTTTATTTCAATACCCATGGCCAAACCTTTCCATCTTATTTCTTTGATGAATGGATGATATGCAATTTGATCGAAGATCCTTTGGCCTTTCTCATTTACTTGTTCAATGATATTTCGGGAAGTAAGAATCTCAATGCTTGCCAATGATGCGGCACAGCTCACAGGATGTCCCCCGAATGTTGTGATGTGTCCAAGTTCCGGTTGAAAGGCAAGTGTATCCATGATCTCTTTGGCCGAAATAAAAGCGCCGATAGGCATTCCTCCCCCCATGGCTTTTGCAAGCACAAGAATGTCAGGAATGATGTCGAAATTCTCAAAGCTGAACATTTTACCGGTCCTTCCAAATCCCATCTGGACATCATCAACGATAAGTAGAGTACCGGTTTTCGAACAACGGTCACGCAATTGTATTAAAAATCCGGGTGCCGGTAAAATCATCCCGGCTTCTGCCTGAATGGTTTCGGAAATAACACAGGCTGTTTTATTGGTTATTTGCTCAAGATCACTGGTATTATTGAACCGGATAATCCGGGTATCGGGGATCAAGGGACGGAATGCATTCTTAAGGGATTCATTCCCGAGTACGCTGAGTGCTCCAAGGGTACTGCCATGGTATGCATTATTGAAAGATATTATCTCTGTGCGACCTGTGAAACGCCTGGCAAGTTTTATGGCTCCTTCGACGGCTTCACTTCCTGAATTTACAAGGTATATGGAGGATAATTCCGCAGGCAAAACAGTGATAAGCTTTTCAACCAGCCTGACCTGGGGCGACAGTATAAATTCGCCATAGACATTCACATAAAGATAGTTTCCCAGTTGTCTTTGGATTGCTTCGATGACCTGGGGATTCCCGTGACCAAGATTACTGACCGAGACCCCAGAGACAAGATCGATATACTTCTTGCCTGAAGTGTCATAAAGATAAATCCCTTCAGCCTTTGCAATTTCCAGCCCAAACGGGTTAAATGAAGGCAATCCCAGGTGCCGGAAGAAGAGTTCTCTTTCAGTCATAATTTCAGGTTGATATTCTTTGCTAAATTACAAAATCATTTTAAGCAAAAAAACCACAATGACACGATGCCTGCATACCGGCAGGCAGGGTTTACACCAAGTTCACAAAGAATATTTTCATTGTGACCATGGTGCTTACATTGTTCATTGTGGTTAAATAAGATGTAACCCAATTAATTGCCTATTTTTGACAAAAAATGACGATAATGAAAGACAAAGTAATTATTATAACAGGCGCTTCCTCAGGAATAGGAAAAGCTCTTGCATTCGAATGCGGGAAACGCGGTGGAAAACTTGTATTATGTGCAAGAAATGAGGAGAAGCTTAATGAAGCAGGGGAGGAGCTTAAAAAAATAATGTCGACTTTATTCTCGTTAAGACAGATGTTTCAAAAGAATACGATTGCAGGACACTGATTGAGAAAACGATCAGACAGTATGGCAGGATTGATATTCTGATTAATAATGCCGGCATTTCCATGCGTGCCCTGTTTGAAGAAGTCGATCTGAAAGTATTACACCGGTTGATGGATACCAATTTCTGGGGAACGGTCTATTGTTCGAAATATGCACTACCACACCTTTTAAAGTCTAAAGGATCGCTGGTGGGGATCTCTTCTATTGCAGGATATAAGGGGTTACCCGGTCGAACGGGTTATACAGCTTCCAAAGCTGCCATGCAAGGCTTACTTGACGTCATCCGGATGGAAAATTTAAAAAAGGGACTTCATGTCCTGGTCGCCTGCCCGGGATTTACCGCGTCCAATATAAGGAATGTTGCTCTTTCCAAAGACGGAACCTCTCAGGGAGAAACACCTCTGGATGAGGGTAAGCTGATGACTGCCGAACAGGTGGCTACAAAGATCGCGGATGCAATTGAGAAAAGAAAAAGAACATTGATCCTTACAACACAGGGAAGATTAACCGTGCTGATAAATAAATTCATTCCTTCACTCATGGATAAAGTGGTGTATAATCATATGGCAAAAGAACCCGACTCGCCATTTAAATAATTTGGTAAAAACTCACCCCCTTTTTCCCCTCTCTTGGGAAGAGAGGGGGATTAAATAGGTGAATTTCTGAATTAACCTTCCCCCTCTCTTTTTTTAAGAGAGGGGGATTAAGGGGGTGAGTTTCTTCAAAAAAAAGCCCCCCGAGTTCTCGGGGGGCTGCTGATTAAAATACTTTTATGAAATGCAAATTATACTAATTTAACATTTACTGCATTTAATCCTTTTTTGCCTTCCTGAAGTTCAAATGTGACATCATCATTTTCTCTTATTTCATCAATAAGACCAGATGCATGTACAAAATATTCTTTTCCAGACTCTGCGTCTTTAATAAATCCGAATCCTTTGGATTCATTAAAAAATTTTACTTTTCCTTCTTTCATAAAAAATTGTGATTGTGATTTTGATTGTGTTAATGATTATTAATAATTATATGCAAAGGTACACATTTATTTGATACTACGTTAATTTATTATCTAAATCTTCAAATCAGGTTGTTTTTGAGGTGTTGAACCTTGAAGGACGGTGATGAAAAATTTAAGCTTTTCCTTTTGAACTTATGCTGCTAAAAGCCTGATCAAGGTCAGCGATAAGATCGGCCTCATCTTCAATACCAACGGATAACCGGATCATAGAAGGAGAAATTCCCGCTTTCCGCATTTCCGCCTCTCCCATAGCGGAATGTGTTGTAGAAGCAGGATGGGTCACTATTGATTTACAGGTTCCCAGATGCGTGGCATGGGTGAAAACTTTTACCGAATCAATAAATCTGGTAGCATCATCATAGGTACCTTTCAACTCGAAAGACATTAATGAGCTGACGCCTTTCATTTGTGGCTTGATCAGCTTATGGTAAGGATTGGATTCAAGTCCCGGATAGTTCACGCCGATCACCATCGGATGTTTTTCAAGGAATGTTGCTACTACCATGGCATTATGACAATGCCGCTCCATTCGCAGCGCTAATGTTTCAAGGCCATTCAGGGTCAGCCATGCATTAAACGGAGCCATGGCAGGGCCAAGATAGCGGATATCATTCTGACGGATTCCATCGATAAGCTCCTTTGAACCACAAATAATACCACCGAGGCTGGAAGCATTACCACATATATATTTGGTGGTTGAATGGACAACAATATCTGCACCAAGTAAGACCGGTTGTTGTAAAGCAGGTGTGGCTATCGTATTATCGACAACCAAGGGTAAATTCTTTGATTTTGCGAGTGCAGCCAATGCCGGAATATCAGCGATAAATAACCCCGGATTGCTTGGCGTTTCCACAAAAATGAATTTTGTTCTGGGAGTTATTGCGGATTTCCAGGCTTCAATGGATTCCGGATTCGTCACCCAGTTAACACTTGCCCCCATTTTCTTCAAACCGACATTGAATAAGCCAAATGTGCCTCCATAGACACGGTTCGAAGAGACTACATCATCACCGGGGCTTACCAGGTGATGGGTCAGCAAAAATATGGCTGACATACCTGATGCAGCAGCAATTGCAGCTTCAGTGTTTTCCAAAGCAGCCATCCTTCTTTCGAATGCATCTACTGTCGGGTTATCCCAACGGCCATAAGTAAAGCCCGGTTTTTGACCGGACGAAATGGCTGCCGCTTCCTTTGCATCAAAAAATGGATAAGCAACGGATTGATATATGGGTGTTGACATTGAATTAGGCTGAAAATCCGGCTGACCGGCATGAATAGCCTTCGTATTGAATCCGTATTTTGACATTTGAACCTCCTGAATTTTTTTAAATCGTTTATTAACTTCCTTCATCTCTGATTAAGCAACAAACCTACAAGTTTTTTACCAATTTGAGAGGGATCAATTCAAAAATTTCATAAATATTTATTTAATTTTTATTCAATAAATTTGGAATATCTTTAATATTGATTTATCTTCGTTGCAGACATTTATTAGAAATCTGGTAAAAAAGTTGATCAATAATTTTTAATTCAATTAATTATGGAAGAAAATAAAGTTCATATCGTTGATTGGCCGAAGGAAAAGCCTTTGGAACTGAACCATTCTTTCAAGGATGATTTGGGCATGGATGTCAATAATTGGCCTAAGATGCCCCTTGATGTTCATATGAATATGTTACATAATGAGGGGAAACCTATACCTGTCTGTATAAAAGTGTGCGAGCCCATCTGTGCCCGAAGCAGCTATAAAATCGGTATCAATTTAATGGGACAACCCTTTGCTGAGATCATTCTGAATGGGATTACTACATTATTTAATTGTAGAGAAGAAAAGATTGATGAAACTTCTCAAAATAAAGATGAAACTATTGTAAAATAGTTAATTACACTCAAATCTCTTTACATATTTTTCTTCTTTCTTCAATGCCATCTTAGATGGCTGAGGGGTGAGTCATAAATAATAATAAATCCAACAGTATAAAAACATGAAAAATAAATCTACAACAAAGGAAAAAGATACCAAGGCAAGTGTTAATATGAAAGGAATCTCCAACATAATTGACAATACGTCAAAAATTGTTATCAAGGCAGCCAATATTCTGGAAGAAGAGATTGCAAAAGGTATCATTGCCGCCAAACAGATGGAAGAAAAAATGACTGATGTTAAAAAATTACACTCCGAAGATAAGGAGGCATTATTGATGAGATTTAGAAAAGATGCACATGACATTATTGATTTGTTGGTAGATTTTACATCAATTGCAGTCAAGAATGTGAGTTCTATTTCTTCACAGTGGATTAGTATAAAGACGGAATCATCAGCACCCGAAGTCACTCAATCTGGGAAAAATTCAAATATACCTTTGATCACAGTGCCAAAAGAACTGAAACAGGACGAATACTATGAAATGCCAGTCAAGTTGGAAAATGAAAGCAAAACTGAGATGAAATCGATTCAATTTGAAAATTCGGCTTTTTCTGGTAATGGTGAAGAACATTTGCCAGCCAATACGATCTCATTTGATCCCAATCCTTTGGTGCTGCAACCCGGCACTAGCGGAAGCGTAATATTGAAAATTACCATTCCTCCTGATGCCAGGGAAGGGTCCTATTCATGCCTCCTTCAGGCAAAAAACTTAAATGATCTAAAAGCCATGCTGATTCTTAAGATAGTAAATGGTTGATCTCCATGTCACAAAATGATATTCAGGAAAAATTCCTCAACCAGCTTACTAATTATAGGGAATTAAGTATAAAAAAACTTCTTGAATTCATACCTGAAAGAGAGCCTAAGAAGTTCCTTTATGATCTTGTAAGCATTTATCCCAAACGGGCAGGTAAAGGTTTCAGACCAAGTTTATGCATCTCAACGTGTAAAATCTTCGGCGGTAAAGAATATGAAGCGTATAATTCTGCCGTTGCCCTGGAGCTTTTTCATAATGCATTTTTAGTGCATGATGATGTGGAAGATGAGAGTTGTGACAGAAGGGGATATCCAACTATTCATGAACAATACGGAATGCCTGTTGCCATAAATGTCGGCGATGCGATGAATGTTCTTGGTATCAAGCCTCTTATGAAGAATCTCACTATTCTGGGACCAAAGCTTACCTGGCTGGTTTTTTCAGAAGTCGAACACATGGCACTGGAAGCAGTGGAAGGACAGGCCATGGAATTGGGGTGGCGTATGGACAATACCTGCAATCTGACCGATGAGGATTACCTGAAAATGATTTTAAAAAAAACATGCTGGTACACAGTAATACATCCTATACGTATTGGTGCAATCATTGGTTCGGGAGGAACTGTCGATCCTGATAGGTTCAATAGATTCGGGTATTATATGGGCGCTTCTTTTCAGATTCAGGATGATCTTTTAAACCTGATCGGAGATAAGAAGTACGGAAAAGAGATCTGTGGTGACATTTTGGAAGGTAAACGTACCCTGATGCTCATTCATCTTTTAAACACTTGCAATGGAAAGGAAAAGGAACGGTTGACACGTTACCTGGCAAAAAACCGTGCAGATAGAACTCCTCCTGAAATGAAATGGGTAATGAAAATGATGGACAAATATGAGTGTATTGAATATGGAAAGAAAAGCGCAAAGAACCTTGCAGGAGCAGCATTAAAAGAGTTTTATACGGTATTTGGTGACAGACAAGACACTATTGACAGGCAGTTTATTGAAAATATGATTCTGTATATGGTGAACCGGGATTACTGAATATTTTTCGAAAATATATTTTTATTAGCGATCAATTATTTAACAGAAAAACGCAATCTATGAAACCTGGAAAAATTTCAACCTTAAAAGAGCTCCAACTGCAGGTTCCCCGTATCTTAGAGGAATACGCTGATAACCAGGAACTCGCTTTCATTGCTCTGGCAAATCCTTTGGCAGCCCTTGAAAAAATAGGGTACTCGTTCACTCCCTCTGCACGGGAAGAGATCGAGGACAGAATACGGTTTGGTAAAGAGGGCGCAGAAAAAGTCAGACAACTGAAAGAGACCATTTTTATAGCCGCCGGTAAGAAGTTTGACCTCGGATCGTCTGTTGAAGTGAAGACACACATTAATATTATTCTCTCAAAAAAGCCGATTTCGAAGGAGAAATCAAAATTATCAGATGGAGGGATAAGTCAAACGAAGATGAATGCCATTCTGAAGATTGTTGAGGAACCAGCAAAAAAGGCAGATAAAGATGTGTTGGATCCTTTGGCATCCTATAGGAAAGATCATCCCATTATTGAAACCCTTGTCGAATACAGAAAAATGGATGCATCTCATATTCGGTTAGCTGATACTATGACCATTAATCAACTTATAGCAAAGAGAGATAGCATACCATTAAAAAAAATTACATTCCGGCTAAGCAGGAAAAGTAAATCTTGATATTCCTTATCTGATCACACTCTGCAAATTTTCTACAAATAGTCTCTGTTTATAAATAAGTTCAAGGTTTTCTGCTTTTTATTAATGATATCAACAAAATCTGTTTCAAATGGCAAATACACATGGCTTCGAGGTAATTGCAGAATTGACTGTCAATACCCTCAAACAATTGTTGAAAGCCGCCTGGAAATCGGGTGGAGATAACAGTGACGCGGGAGTTATACCTGAATACATAAAGATCCCTGGACCAAGAGTTCCGGCTCCGGTAAGTTTTGGACCTTATACTGTCGCGAGCGGACAGGTACAGATACCGCAGGAACAACTCGATCTGGAAATGGATACCGGTGTGAATGGTGTCAAAATCAAGCTGGGGACGATCATACAGGTCGAAATTGCCAATCCACCCATCGATTCGGCAAAGTTTTTCGATATGACAGCGGATATTTCAGTCAGAACTCCGATACGGATAATCGGAGCTGACTTCGAATTGGGAGCAGATTTCACTGCCATGCCTGCAGATGGGGTCACAGTAAATATTACCAGCGGGGATCCGATAGGTCCGGTAACAAATGCTGCAGTGGAAGAATTTGTGCATAAAAAATACCAGGATGGTTCCATTCTTCATGTAATTGACGATTACCCGATTTCTTTTGGTGCTTTCAGCATGAAGGCAAGAATTGAATTTTATGATGACCTTTCTGACCCGGTTAAAAAAATTTCGGTTACGAAACAGGATGCAACCCATGTCAAAATAAGCATTCCGACCTATATCCGGTTTTATGAGATAACCGGAAGCATGTTTGGATACTCTCTTGCAACACCGATGGGAATTAAAGCAACAACCGTGATGGTGGCGGAATATAGTTCATCAACGGATAAAATTACTGCCAATCTCCCCGGAGCAACTGTTGAACTAACCAATATAATTCCGGCAGATGGTGTTGAAGGAAGCAATTATACCTCCAATAAAGCTGCCGCAAGTATCGCCTCAATGGATCTGGATGCCATCATTAAGAGTGGCTTCAACAGCGCAGCATCTGATAAGTTAAGGGGTCATGATCCCATTGTGGTTGAAATTCCGACATTACTTCAGATCCAGAATTTTATTGCTGATAAAGTAAAAGCTGAACTTCTGTTCCGGCAAAAGATCCAGGTCTGGAAAGTAGTAGATCCATCCGGAACTACTACGATCATTGAGGTCAGGCCGAAAGTCATTGCCAATGCATTGGCCATTTGCATCAACCCGGGCCCGGGGGCAGATGAGAATGCCGTGACTTATTTTGTGCCCGATTCCCGGGATTTTGCCATTGCAACCAGCGCTGGTAAAGTACAGGACGAGTTCAATAAGAAACGAGATGAACAGTATGGAACACTTCCAACTACTCTGGCTGATCAGGTAGAAGGTAAAACTGTTAAATTGAATTCCTTGAACCTTGGCCTTGAAACTGGTTACCTCAATGTAAATGGAGGGGTAACTGTGATAAATGCAGTACTCGATAGTATTGACGTGGATGCTGACTTTAGCCAGAAAGTTACATTGACATGGGAGGATCAGCCGGATGGCACCCAGATGTTAAAACATCTTTTGGATGGCGATCCTGACGTCAGTATGAGTACATGGGCAGAAATTTTGGTTGTCATTATCGGGGTATTAACATTTGGTATTATAGGAGGCATTATCGCCGCAATAATAATTGTTGTTGTCGATGGAATAGCCTCAAATATAGGAGGGATTGTCGCACGGGATGAATCTGGTAAAGTTACAGGGATCGGCGCCTGGCCAGAACATCTGGATAATATAGGGAATATTAAGGCACGATTTGAAAATCCTGTAATTATTGAAACGGACGGTTTGGTTTTCAGTGGTAGTATGATCATATCAAGCGTTTATGCCCTTACTTCCATTGACATGGCAAGGTCACATGGGCCTTACATCACTTCCGGAAATATTGCCGTCAACCTGAATGGAGGAGCTGATAAACCAAATTCCGCTCCAATATGGATGACTGGTGATGGAAAAACATACAGTGTGCGTAATACCTCTTACAGATATGGGAAGAGCGGTCTTTACATTGCCAAGGTGCAGATCAAAGTGGCTGAGGAAGGAGGGGCTACAACCATACATTTTGCCAGCGTGAAGGTCAATAATGTACCGCCAAAGGTGCAATTTGATCTTCCCGGTATGACCGTTAAGGAAGGTGAAGAGGTTGAATTGAAGGGTACATTTACCGACGATGACTGGCTTGATACCCATAAAGCATGGATTGATTTTGGTGACAACACCAAAACAGAGGCAGTAACGATAGTTGAAACCAACAAAGAACCCCAGGCACAAGGTCATTTCAGTATAAAGCATGCATGGTGCGATAATGGGGTATATCAGGTTCACGTGAAAGTAGAGGACAGTGCCGGTGGCATCGGAGAAAGTGTCATGACTGTCACGGTATTGAATGTTGCACCCACGGTCTTTACCTATAAATCAATGTGTGTTATCAAGGATCAGCCGGTAAGACTGGAAGCTGTATTTACCGATCCGGGCTGGTGTGATACTCATGTCGGCACATGGGATTGCGGTGATGGAAATATCAAAATGGCCACAATCAAGGAAAAGCATGAATCTCCCAAAGGGATTGGGGTAGCTTCAGTCTCTCATATTTATAAATGTCCGGGAACTTATCTTGCAAAGGTTGTGGTTATTGATGATGATGGCGGAAAAGGGGTGGCATTTCTACTTGTGAAAGTTAATGAACTTATGAATGCAAGTTTTGAGAATGGTTTCAGATTCAGGATTAATAAAGATAACAGGGCATTGTCTGACGCGGTCATCAGGAATGAATGGCAATCATTCGCAGAACCTATTATTGTCCTCGATGTGAATCAAAAATCTGGTCAGAATTTCAAGGCGGTATATTTTATGCCTGATCAATTCATATGCAGGGATGGTCAGCGTTCCCAGGGACTAAAGCTGAATGGCACCGGAATAGCAGGTGTACGTCAGACAATTTGTGTTAATATCGGCTGGGACTATGAGTTTACAGCATTTTATCATTTACCTGTTTCAGCTCAGGGGATAGCGGGGATTGGTATTGATCCGACTGGCGGTACTCTCGCAACATCCGACAAAGTTTTGTGGGTCAATTCATTGCCGGTGAATGAATGGGTTCATATTTCTGTTCGTGTCACCGCAAAGAGTCGCTTAATAACATGTTATATAGGAGTTCAGCAGGAAAATGGACAAAGTGAAATGTATATTGATAAAACATGTTTATTCATGATTCAACCTTGTGACCCGATTTCCCTAATTATGAAACCTGAGACTAAAAAACAGATTGAACCTGGAAAAGATGATGAAACGCAGTGTCATGATCTCAATGAGATTGAAAAATTTATGACTATTGATTTGAATAAATTGACAATTCTTACTGGTACTTATCAACCATCCTTTCAAGGGGTGAGATTTGTCGACGCAGAAAATCCGGCACCCAAGTTCCAATTTGATAAACAAACCTATGAAAAGGCCGTTGAAATTCTAGCCAAAGGCGCTATAAATATGGCTACAAATTTTGTAAAACAGTTAGTGGGGGCAACATTAGGAAGAGTCTTTCCAAAGTAGCCAATCCTTCATTTATGATCAGAATAATTTCACAACCTCATTATGATACCGACGTGCTGATCGTAGGTGCCGGTCCTGCCGGCGCTTCAATGGGTGTGCATTTACGCAGGCTGGGGTATACGGTAACCCTTATCGATGCAGAAAAATTTCCCCGCGACAAGGTATGCGGTGACTTTGTGGGCCCTGTTGCATTGAAGGAACTTGAAGGATTAGGTATCGGTGATCAGTTTGAAAGCGCTAACAGAATTGACAGCTCTGCTGTTTTTTTGGATGGGAAACAATTGATAGAACAGAGGTTTCCTGCCGTCCGGGATCTTCCTGCATTCGGAAAGGTTATTCCAAGAATGGAACTGGATGAAAAAATATTTATAGCAGCACGGAAAGCTGGTGCGCGAACCATAGAGCAATGCCGCTTGCAGCATTATACTGTATATCCAACCCATGTAGATGCAGAATGTAAATTGAATAACAACACACATCACATTTGCGCAAAAATAATTATTGGTGCAGATGGAAGCAATTCTACTGTTGCAGGCATCCTGCATGGGAAAAAGCACCCTGATGAAAGCAGGATCCTGGCTGTTCGCGCTTATTATACCAACACGACCGGTCCGGCAAACCGCGCTGATCTTTATTTTACAGAAAATAGTTTTCCGGGTTATTATTGGTTGTTTCCGACAGGACCACACACAGCCAATGTGGGCGTTGGTATGGTGCTGGAAACAATGCCTCCGGGTGAGAAACACCTGAAGGAAATGCTGAAGGAATTAATTGTTTCGGATGTCTCTTTACATTCCCGCATGGCTGATGCTGAGATCATAAGGAAAATTGAAGCATGGCCGTTATCAACTTTTGATCCCAGCCTTGAATACGTAGCTGACAGGGTCATGCTTATCGGCGATGCGGGCGGACTTATCAATGCGCTGAATGGAGAGGGTATCCAGTATGCACTGTTAAGTGGCAGGTGGGCGTCTGAAACCATTCACATGGCCATGGAGGCCCATGACCTCGGCAAACAATCGCTCTCGGATTTCCGCGATCGCTTGAATGATGCGATCGGTTATGACCTGGCGCTTTCACGTACCATTATTCAATTTATCCGCAACAGAAAACTGAATCCACTGTGGATACAGTTGCTCAAGGTGATCGTACAACGTGCATCCACTGATCAGACTTACGCTGAAATTGCAGGAGGTATTCTCGCAGGAGTCATGCCGGCCAATAAGGTTATCCATCCTGCATTTATTACCAAAACCCTGTTACAAGCAGGCATTCACTTCGGTATGCAGGGGATGCTTACCCTTTTGGGCGGCCCGGGATCCTGGCAATCCTTTACCTCAAATGCGCTCAGATTTGGACTGCATCTTTCGGAAGATTTGCTGCAAAATCCAGGTGCATATCTGAAATGGACAGGTAACCTGGGTAAGGATATGTCACGGCTTGCACAATATACCATAAATGATATGGTGTCATCAACTAATTCCGGAAAAAAGTGAAAGAATAAACTTACTCCGTAAAACCCTGCCAGGTCATAATCTGTCCGGTCACAAGTCACGCATTAAGCGTCATGGCAAAATACGAAGGACGAAGTACTAATGAAGAATAATTTGTTTTTTATAGACTTCGGTCAACGAGATCAGGTTGCTCTGGTCCAGTTTACAGGATTGACTTGATCCTTTCGAAACAACAAAAGGTACGATATAGCAATATGGTTTACCATCAATTGTAAATGATTTTGAAGCAAGCCACAAATTTTCGGAATGACCGTAAAATATCCCGCCTGTTGTACGAATGTAATTTGTATCCTTATTATTCAGCAACCCAAGTTTGTCAGCAGTCACTTTTTTAAACAGCAAGTCCCAGTTCACCATGATGGTGGTGGTAATCTGAAGATTTTTTTCCTTATCAGTTTTTGCTGCTTTCAGTGCATCCTGCAGATATGCTGAATAAAATTCCTTGACAAACTTTTCTTTCGGATTAAAATCCACAATAGCATATTGAATGGCATGCCTGTCGGTGGTTGGCATATCAGCAATGATTTTAAGTTCCCAATCGTTGACCGAACAGGATACCATACTTGCCAATGCTAAAAGACTGATAATTTTTTTCATTTTTTTCATTTTTAAAATAGAGTGATGGGTATTAACAGGTAACTTCCATACCATTTGCGACGAAAAGCTTTGTATAATATTTTTCCGGAATTACAATGAACTACCCCGCAGCAAGCTACGGGGTATCTGAAAACAGAGCCAACTGTTTCGTTTTGTGCAGAACAGTGTAATCTTTTTCAATCCCCTGTTCAC